>NZ_CAXBOV010000009.1:0-136185 GCF_963977355.1 uncultured Halopseudomonas sp.
AGATATTCAATTGTGCATTTTGGACAGTGCATTGATTCTCCTATTAGCTATAACGTGTGAACTCATGGGCCGGTTTGTAGCCGCGAAGCGGCGGAGAACCGGTCCCGTGAAGTGATTTGTTATGAGTGCGATCACTTCCAGCTAAATGTGTATGATCGAGAAACCCCTTCAGAACTCCCACTAGTTTTTATGTATTCTATTTTCGATTTTACACAGAGCTCAGAATTCTTAGTCATTTCTTCAAATTCATCTGGGGAGTAACCTCTTCCAATTGGAAGCCCATTTTTTGAGGCACTGCAACCAGGAAGAGTCGAAAGAAGTTCTTTGTCAAACTCAAATGTCGTAACGACATAGGTGCTTAGGTAGAGACTAACGACGGCAATTGTGCAAAAAAGATACACGAAAATCTTTAATTTCTTATTCATAGCTATATTGCTCATAACGCCCGCGTAAAGCGCGCGAGGTACGAGCGTCGCCTTTGACGCGCTTGTTAGCACTTTTCACGCTTATACTGGTCATAATTTAAACTGTACGTTGGCAGCTCTGAACCGAAGTGGAGCTCTATTTCTCGGGCTCCTGCTCCTAAGCAAAGCTCCCGATAGACTCGCTCTTCAATTCCGGTAACTCCACCCTCTAGTTTCTCCATTGGATGAAATATGACCCTAGGCGACGGTGCTATCCACCTGTTTTTGTGTAGCTCTCGAAATCCATGCATTAATAGTTTCTCTGCAACTTGGAAATCGTGAACTAGAAGCCTTGGATGCTGAAAGGGGTTGACAATGATATCCCGCTCGCTCGAAGGCAAAGCCTTCACAGAGTTTCCGATCGCAACAACAACCCGCTGGCCTTTTTCATTGTTTTTCAGCGCCATCAATGGCTCTTCATCGAAGACCTCTTTTGTGTCAATACAATAGATCTTGAGTCGGCCAGCCCAAAGCTGAATATAAAGATCGCTTGAGAACACTGCCTTAAGGTATTGAAGCATAGTTTTCCTGATTGATAGCTAACGCCCAACTCAGCGGGCAATTGAAGCGCAGCGTAAATTGATCCGCTGCAGTTGTTTGTTAGGCAATTGGGCACTCGCTAATTTTGCGTGCAAAGTAATACTCCTTTGCCCTGGAAACGGATTCTTTGTTTACTTCTGCTAATTGCTGTCTGCTAATCTTTTGATCTGACCCCCCAGCCCAGAATGCCAATTTGGGAGAGATAGGGATAAAAGCAAAATCCCCGTAGCCATCTGCGACTATGAATTCACCATCTTGAGCCTCAATTAGCCCCCATTTAAAATCGCTACACATGTGCCAATCACGATCAAGACTAATTTGAATTTGTAGACCAGACGCAAACCTAGATGCCACCACTCCACCGTCTCTAACAAAACTAGCATTTTTGCTTTCCAGTATTTCTTCCTGTTCCTTGGTTAAACCTGACCCCGACACTCCTTTTAGCACGACGTCTGCTGGACTACCGAGATGGTAATCGTGCCTTAAACGCCACAGAAGACAATATTTTGAAATTGCCTGATGATTTCTATCTGAAAAACTTTTTATATCGTCAATTTCTTTATGGAAAGCATTTTCTATAGGAACCATGTATCCAGTTTCCGCACGTTGGTCCCACGTGCGTTTGGTGCTAAATATTTTTGCTCTCTTATGCCTTTTGACTATCGCACCAGAGGAGAGCTCCATTACTTCTACTTTCTGATCTGAATCATAGAATAATGAAATCGCATGAGCCGTGTGGAAGTGTTGCTCGATGGCCAGCTGTCGCGGATTCTTTTTGATGGTAGGTTCGTATGCCATGTCTTTTTTTTGCCTAACAGTGATTAGACCGCGTTCTGCGGTAATGACTAATGAAGGCTTCGGCTTAACGTCGGCCTTCATTCCTTTTCTTAGCTCGTTAACCATATTTAAATCAATGTGTTAGCTGACCACTGAGTAATTCCTTCGCTATTCGCTTGACTTCTCTATTTCGGGAATCTATTACTACTGTATGGATAAACAGTATAGGAGCCAGCATGGAAGCCACCTCTCCAAAACCTCGCCTTCGCGATCAGTTTCGCGCGGTAATCCGCGTTAATCATTACAGCATTCGTACGGAAAAAAGCTATTGGTACTGGATACGCTATTTCATCCGCTTCCATCAGTTGCGCCACCCGCTTGAGCTTGGGCCGGCGGAAGTGAATGCTTTTCTGAGTTGGCTCGCCACTGAACGACAAGTGGCCGCGGCTACGCAGAATCTTGCGCTCAATGCCATCGTGTTTCTCTATGCCCGGGTGCTTGAGCAACCTCTGGGTGATATTGGGGAGACAGTGAGGGTCAAACGCCCTGCTCGGTTGCCGACGGTGCTCACCCATGCCGAGGCGACAAAAATTATTGCTGGGCTACAGAAGCCATACGATTTACTTGCTGCGCTCATGTACGGATCGGGTTTACGCGTGGTTGAGTCAGCACGTTTACGAATCAAGGATATCGATTTTGACAAGCAGGTCATTGTCGTCCGAGATGGTAAGGGCGCGAAAGACCGAACCACTCTGCTTCCTGCCCCCCTAATGGATCGGTTGAGGGAGAGGCGACGAGCAATACGCGACGCTTGGAAGGCGAAGGACCCGTTCTTCCAGGTCCCGGTCAGCTTGCCGTTTGCGTTACGCCGGAAGTATCCGTGTTCACCCTACTCTTTCGAGTGGCAATGGCTTTTTCCTTCATCAACTATATCTGTCGACGAGGATGGCACAATCGTTCGGCACCATATTCACGTCAGCTCGATACAAAAAGCCGTGAAGCAGGCAGTACGCCAGTCTGAGATAGGCAAACCGGCGGGGTGTCATACGTTTCGCCACACCTTCGCTACTGAACTGTTGCGGCGAGGAAGCGACATACGCACCGTGCAGACCTTAATGGGTCACTCTGACGTCAAGACCACCCAGATCTACACCCATGTACTCGGTCAGGGCTTTGCCGGTGTGCAAAGCCCCCTGGGCTGAGCCGTCTTCAGGCACGCTACCGCCCTATCCTGTTCCCGGACAATTGGAAAATGCGCATTATTATTGGTTTGCAAGGAGTGCAGGCAGTCCGTGCCTGGGAGCGGGGATGTTTCTGGCATTCCTTTGCTGTCTTTGAGATTAATTCAGAGCAGCGGGAAATGTCCAAGGAGATTTACCAGGGATGTGATCTGCTTGCCCAAAAGCAGAACCCCGGCGAGGGCCGGGGTTCTGTTTACTCATTGGGGCGGCCTTAGCCGACCCAGACTCGTGCGTTACGGAACATGCGCATCCAGGCCCCGTCTTCGCTCCACTCGCTGGGATGCCAGGAGTTCTGCGAGGCCCGGAAGACGCGTTCCGGGTGCGGCATCATGATAGTGACGCGGCCGTCACGTGTGGTCAGGCCGGTGATGCCACGGGCGGAGCCAGCGGGGTTGGCCGGGTAACGCTCCGTCATGCGGCCACGGTTGTCGACGTAACGCAGTGCGACGCTGTTGCTGGCTTCGCAGGCGTCCACTGCCCCACTATCGGCAAACTCGGCGTGGCCTTCACCGTGGGCAATTGCGATCGGCAGACGCGAGCCAACCATGCCGCTGAGGAAGATCGATGGCGAGGGCTGGATTTCGACCATGGCGACCCGTGCTTCAAACTGCTCGGAGCGGTTGCGTACAAAACGCGGCCAATGGTCGCTACCGGGGATCAGCTCGCGCAGGTTCGAGAGCATCTGGCAGCCGTTGCATACACCTAACGCAAAGGTATCGGGGCGGGCAAAGAAGGCGCTGAAGTCTTCCCGGGCCTGGGCATTGAAAAGGATCGATTTGGCCCAGCCTTCGCCGGCGCCAAGCACGTCACCGTAGGAGAAGCCGCCACAGGCAACCAAGCCTCGGAAATCCTCGAGGTGTACCCGGCCGCTGAGAATATCGCTCATGTGCACGTCCACGGCGGTAAAACCGGCACGCGTGAATGCGGCAGCCATTTCCACCTGACCGTTGACGCCCTGCTCGCGCAGGATGGCAATACGCGGACGGGTGCTGCCGCTGATATAGGGTGCTGCTACATTTTCGTTAATATCAAAGCTCAGCAGCGCCTGCAGGCCAGGGTTTGCATCATCGGCTAGCAGTTCGAATTCCTGGTCGGCGCAGTCCGGATTGTCACGCAGGCGCTGGATGTGCCAACTGGTTTCGCTCCAGGCACGCTGCCAGCTTGCCCGGGTGCCGGTCAGTACGTGAGCGTCATCAAAGGTAAACCAGAAATCCTGCGGTGCCTGTGGCTGGCCGATCACGGCGCTACAGTCACCCAGGCCTGCTGCGGACAGCTGGCTGAGCACGGCTTCGGTATCGCCCTGTCGCACCTGAATCACCGCGCCCAGTTCTTCGTTGAACAGCACTGCGGGCAACTCGCTGGCTGAATCGGCCAGTACATCGAGCTGAATATTCAGGCCACAATGACCGGCAAAGGCCATTTCCGCCAGGGTAGTCAGCAGACCGCCGTCGGAGCGGTCGTGGTAGGCCAGCAACAGTTCATCGTCATTCAGACCCTGGATCACGGCGAAGAAAGCCTTGAGGTCTTCGGCGTCGTCCAGGTCTGGAGCGGTCTGACCAATGCTGTTATATACCTGCGCCAGAGCGGAACCGCCAAGGCGGTTCTGACCGCGCCCCAGATCGATCAGGATCAGGTCGGTATCGCCCTGGTCCAGATGCAGCTGTGGGGTCAGTGTCGCGCGCACGTCCTGTACCGGAGCAAAACCGGTGACGACCAGGGACATCGGCGAAGTCACGCTGCGATCTTCGCCAGCATCATCCCAGCGGGTCTTCATCGACATGGAGTCCTTGCCCACCGGAATGGTGATGCCGAGCGCCGGGCACAGCTCCATGCCGACGGCGCGAACCGTGTCATACAGACGGGCATCTTCGCCAGGGTGGCCGGCGGCGGCCATCCAGTTGGCCGAAAGGCGGATATCGGAGATGCTGTCTATGCGCGAGGCGGCCAGGTTGGTAATGGCCTCGGCGACAGCCATACGGCCGGAAGCCGGTGCGTCGAGCAGCGCCAAGGGTGTGCGCTCGCCCATGGCCATGGCTTCACCTGTGTACACATCGAAACTGCTGGCTGTGACGGCGCAGTCAGCGACAGGCACCTGCCATGGGCCGACCATCTGATCGCGGGCAACCAGACCGGTGATGCTGCGATCACCAATGGTAATCAGGAAGCTCTTGCTGGCAACCGACGGCAGACGCAGCACACGGTTAGCTGCCTCTTCCAGGGGCAACTCGCTGGCGTCGAATGCGTCATTGGGCTCTGCTTCACGCTCGACGCTGCGGTGCATGCGCGGCGGCTTGCCGAGCAGTACCGACAAAGGCATATCAACAGGTTGATTGTCGAAGTGGCTGTCGCTCAGGGTCAGCAACTGCTCTTCAGTCGCTTCACCCACTACGGCAAAGGGGCAGCGCTCGCGCTCGCAGATGGCCTGAAAGCGATCAAAGTCGCTGTTATCAACGGCCATCACGTAGCGTTCCTGGGATTCGTTCGACCAGATCGCCAATGGGCTCATGCCCGGCTCATCGTTGGGGACGTTGCGCAGCTCGAAACGCCCACCACGACCGCCGTCGTTAACCAGCTCGGGGAAGGCGTTGGACAAGCCGCCGGCACCCACATCATGAATAAAGGCGATCGGGTTCTTGTCGCCCAACTGCCAGCAGCGGTCAATCACTTCCTGACAGCGGCGCTCCATTTCCGGATTCTCACGCTGGACCGAGGCAAAATCCAGGTCTTCAGCGCTGCTGCCGGTATCCATTGAGGAAGCAGCACCGCCGCCCAGGCCGATCAGCATTGCCGGTCCGCCGAGCACGATCAACTTGGCGCCCACCGTAATTTCAGCTTTCTCGACATGGCCAGCACGGATGTTGCCCATCCCGCCGGCAAGCATGATCGGCTTGTGGTAGCCACGGATCTCCGGACCCCGTGGTGAGCTGACGGTCTGCTCCCAGGTACGGAAGTAACCGGTCAGGTTGGGCCGACCGAATTCGTTGTTGAAAGCAGCGGCGCCCAGGGGACCATCAATCATGATCTGTAGTGGCGTAACAATGCGCTCGGGCTTGCCGTTGTCTTCTTCCCAAGGCTGCAGGAAGCCGGGAATGCGCAGGTTGGATACGGTAAAGCCAGCAAGCCCCGCCTTGGGCTTGCCGCCGCGGCCGGTAGCACCCTCGTCACGAATCTCGCCACCGGAGCCGGTTGCGGCGCCGGGGAAAGGGGCAATCGCGGTCGGATGGTTATGCGTCTCGACCTTCATCAGAATATGCACGGGCTCTTCGTGGGCACGATACTCGGCACTGCCTGCCACGGGGAAGAAGCGGCCGGCAACAAAGCCTTCAATGACTGCCGCGTTATCCTTGTAGGCGGAAAGAACACCTTCGCTGCGCAGCTGATAGGTGTTCTTGATCATGCCGAACAGGCTCTTGTCCTGAGCCTGGCCGTCGATGTCCCAACTGGCATTGAAGATCTTGTGGCGGCAATGCTCGGAGTTGGCCTGGGCGAACATCATCAGCTCGACGTCGCTGGGGTTGCGCTTGAGCTCCTTGAAGCTGTCGACCAGATAGTCGATCTCGTCATCAGCCAGGGCCAGACCGAGGCTGACGTTGGCCTGTTCCAGTGCCTGACGGCCACCGGCAAGAATATCCACACGCTGGAAAGGCTGCGGCTCTGCGTGGCGGAACAGGTCCTCAGCGGCCTCAGCGTTATCCAGCACGCGCTCGGTCATGCGGTCGTGCAGCAGCGCCGCAACCAGTTTGTTATCCGCGTTGCTCAGCTCGCCGCTCTCGCAGGTGACGTGATAGGCAATGCCGCGCTCCAGGCGGATAACAGATGCCAGGCCGCAGTTATGCGCAATATCGGTCGCCTTGCTGGACCAGGGAGAAATGGTGCCAAACCGCGGCACTACCAGAAACTGGCTGCCTTGCGCCTCTTCCGCCGGGACCGATGGACCGTATCTGAGGATGCGCTCAAGCACCTCCAGCTGCGTTTCATCGAGCGCTTCGCGCAGCTCGGCAAAGTGCATGAACTCGGCATACACGGCGCTCACGCCGGGGACCCGTTCCTGCAGTCGGGCGAGGAGCTTGTCACGGCGGAATTGAGAAAGGGCTGGGGCGCCACGCAGTGTATGCATGCTGGTTACGGCCTCGGAGAAGTGAAAAAAGGAAGGCCCATAGGATACCCCAAGCTGGCCCCGGGGGCCATGCCAGGCTGATGACACATAGTCGAACAGCAAGCGGCTATTTACGCCCGTTGGTTTTGCATATACTGATGGGATGCCAGCCAAACTGACTCGAATCGCTCTGCTGCCGCTTTCGGCAACTTTCCTTGTTGCGGCATTGTTGTCGGGCTGCGAGCAACCTACCACCCGCCTGGAGCAAATGCGCGACCAGGGTACGGTGCGCATGGTCACCCGTAATACGCCGACCACCTTCTATCAGGATCGCCACGGCAATACGGGCTTGGAGTACGAGCTCAGCAAGCGTTTTGCCGACAGTCTTGAGCTGGAGCTCGACGTACAGACGATCGATACGCTGGACGAGCTGTACGGACAGATTGCTTCCCCGACCGGCCCGCAAATAGGTGCAGCCGGAATAACGGTCAATCCGCAACGCACCGATCAGGTTCGTTTCTCAACGCCCTACATGGAAGTCACCGCCCAGGTGGTGTACCGCCGTGGCGATTCTCAACCGCGCTCAATCGAGGATCTGTACGGAAAACGAATCATGGTGCTCAAGGGCAGCACCCTGGCGGATCAGTTACGTGATTTACAGATTGAGCATCCCCAACTGGTCTTCGAGGAGTCGGATCGTGTCGAAGTGGTCGACCTGCTGCGTCTGGTCAACGATGACGAGATAGACCATGCGGTGGTGTATTCCAACGAGCTGGTGGTCAATCAGGCGTTCTATCCTGCAGTGCGTGTCGGTTTTGATCTCTCCGACCCGCAACCGATGGCATGGGCCCTGCCACCCGGGGAGGATGACAGTCTGCAGCAAGCGGTAGATGTCTTTTTCGCCAGCATTCGCGCCGATGGCACACTGGACCAATTGATCGAACGCTTCTACGGCCACGCCGATGTACTGGATTACGTTGGTGCCCGCGGCTTCGCCAGGCACATGCAACAGCGTCTGCCGCGCTACGAAAACCTGTTCCGCCAGGCTGGCGACCAATACGGGCTGGACTGGCGTCTGTTGGCCGCGATGGGCTATCAGGAATCCCTGTGGGATCCGGATGCCGTTTCGTTCACCGGCGTGCGCGGCATCATGATGCTGACGCTGCCGACGGCCAAGTTCGTCGGCGTGACCAACCGCATCGATCCCAAGCAAAGTATTTTCGGCGGTGCACGGTATCTGATCTGGGTACGCGACCAGTTACCCGAAGACATCCCCGAGCCCGACCGTACATGGTTTGCCATGGCCGCCTATAACGTGGGCATAGGCCACCTGGATGACGCCCGCAATCTGACCCGCAGCAACGGTCGCGACCCGAACCGCTGGATTGACGTGAAGGATCACCTGCCGCTGTTGTCGAAAAAAGAGTGGTACAGCAAGACTCGTTACGGTTATGCCCGTGGCGCCGAGCCCGTGCACTACGTACAGAACATTCGCCGCTACCACGAGATACTGCAGTGGGTGACCCAACCCCAGGCGGAGATGGCACAGGCAGATGCTGAGCAATACCACGCGCCGGGAATTCTCGATCAACTACCCCAGGGTTTCTGAGCTACCCCTGATCGCTTCAGGCTTCTAACCAATGACTACCGCCGCCCCTTGAAAAACGCCTTGAGTATCGCCCCACACTCCTCGGACAAAATCCCGCCCTCCACCTCGATCCTGTGATTCATCCAGGCCTGATCGAGCACCTGAGCGCGGCTGATCACCGCGCCAGCGCGGGGCTCGCTGGCCCCGAATACCAGGCGCGAGACGCGGCTATGGATAAGCAGCCCCGCACACATGGTGCAGGGTTCGAGGGTGACATAAAGGGTGGTATCTGGAAGACGATAATTGCTCTGCGCCAGGGCAGCCTGGCGAAGTGCAACCATCTCCGCATGGGCGCTGGGATCCTTACTGCTGATCGGCTGATTGAAGCCCTTACCGATCACCTGCCCCTGATAAACCAGCACTGCACCCACCGGCACCTCACCCAGATCTGCGGCAAGTTGCGCCTCGGCTAGCGCCAGGCGCATGAAGTCGATGTCGGCGGGCTTCATCGGCTGACGCGATCAGATCAGCTTACGGGTTCTGAGCAGCTCTATTACCTCGGCAACGCAGGTGTCCAGATTCTGCTTGCTGGTATCGAGAACCAGATCTGCATCGTCCGGCGCTTCGTACGCATAGGAAACACCCGGTACGGTGCCCTCGGCATTGGCAGCATACAGCCCCGACGGATCGCGCTCCTGGCAGACGTCCATGGGTGTATCCAGATACACCATCAGGCAACGCTCACCGAGAATGTAACGGGCCTGGGCGCGACTTTCCGCGGTTGGAGCCACGAATGCACCCAAGGCAATAAGGCCCGCCTGGTTCATCTGCCGAGCAATACGCGCGCCCTTGTGCAGGTTTTCAGCACGGCCTGCAGCGTCCTGGGTAAGACCCTTGCTCAGATCCTGACGCAGTTCCTTGCCATCAAGCACGTAGCAGGCACGGCCACTGTCGAACAGCTTGCGCTCGACCGCATAGGCCAGAGTGCTCTTGCCTGAACCGGACAACCCGGTGAACAGCAGAGTAACCGGCTCCTGGCCGAAACGCTGGGCACGTTCACTGGCGGTCACATGGGCGAAACCGCCATGGCGACTACCGGTGGTGTTCTGGCCCAGCAGACCCTTGGCGACAATCATGCCGGCGCCGACGGTGCCGTTGGTCATGCGGTCGATCACGATAAAGGATCCGCTGGTGCGGTTGGCACGGTAATCGTCATAGGCAATCGGACGCTCGAGTGACAGCTCTACCCTGCCAATCTCGTTCAGGCCCAATTCGGGCGCATCCTGCTGCTCCAGCGTGTTGACGTCTATGCGATGCACGATGCGCGTAAAGGAGCCCGGGCTGTTGCTGGTGGCGCGCTTGATATCGTACTTGCGGCCCGGCTGCATTGGCTGGTCGGCCATCCACACCAGGTTGGCTTCGAACAGATCGCCAATCAAAGGACGGTTGTCGATATGCGCGAGTACGTCGCCGCGGGATATGTCGATCTCGTCTTCAAGGGTCAGGGTAACTGCCTGGCCGGGGCCGGCACTTTCCAGCTCGCCGTCGAAGGTCACGATGGATTTGACCCGGCTGGTCTTGCCCGAGGGCAGCACCACAAGCTCGTCACCCTTGTGCACTACACCCGATGCCAGCGTGCCGGCAAAGCCGCGGAAGTTCAGGTTAGGACGGGTAACCAGCTGTACCGGAAAACGCAGGTCCTTGAGGTTCCGGTCGGCCGCCACTTCTACGGTTTCGAGGATTTCCATCAGGGTCTGGCCGGTATACCAGGGGCTGCGCTCGCTACGGTTGACGACGTTGTCACCCTTGAGGGCAGACATCGGCACGAAATGCACACTATTGCCGTCGAGCGTTTCCAGTCCCTTGGCAAACTCGCGGTAATCGTCACAGATCTGATTGAAAACGCCTTCGTCGAAGTCCTTCAGGTCCATCTTGTTGACGGCCACGACGATATGCTTGATGCCCAGCAACGAGGCAATGAAACTGTGACGCTTGGTCTGCGTCTGCACACCGTAGCGGGCATCAATGAGGATAATCGCCAGGTCACAGGTCGAGGCGCCGGTGGCCATGTTGCGTGTGTACTGCTCGTGGCCGGGGGTGTCGGCGATGATGAACTTGCGTTTGGCGGTGGAGAAATAGCGGTAGGCCACATCGATGGTGATGCCCTGCTCCCGCTCGGCCTGCAGGCCATCGACCAGCAGCGCCAGATCAACTTCTTCGCCCGTCGTGCCGGACTTCTTGGAATCGCGAGTAATGGCTTCCATGTGATCTTCGTAGATCATCTTGGAATCATGCAATAACCGCCCGATCAGCGTACTCTTGCCGTCGTCGACGTTGCCGCAGGTAAGAAAGCGCAGCAGTTCCTTGCGTTCGTGCTGGCCCAAATAAGCCAGGATATCTTCGCTGATCAGTTCTGATTGGTGACTCATGTATCTCTCCGGGCTAAGCGCCCCGCTTAGCTGAAGTTAGAAATAACCCTGGCGTTTCTTTTCTTCCATCGACCCGGCTTGATCGTGGTCGATCATGCGGCCCTGGCGCTCGGATGTGCGGGTCAGGAGCATTTCCTGAATGATTTCCGGCAGTGTGGCGGCCGAGGATTCGACCGCCCCGGTGAGCGGGTAACAGCCCAGGGTACGGAAGCGAACCATTTTCATTTCCGGCTTCTGCCCCTCTTCCATGGGCATACGATCATCATCGACCATGATCAACGAGCCATTGTGCTCGACCACCGGACGCTCAGCGGCGAAATACAGGGGGACGATCGGGATGCTTTCCAGATAGATGTATTGCCAGATATCCAGCTCGGTCCAGTTCGACAGGGGAAAGACCCGAATGCTTTCGCCCTTGTGTACCTTGCCGTTGTATACGTTCCACAGCTCAGGCCGCTGGTTCTTGGGATCCCAGCGGTGGTGCTTGTCACGGAAGGAATAGACGCGCTCCTTGGCGCGGGATTTTTCCTCGTCGCGACGGGCGCCGCCAAAGGCTGCGTCGAAGCCGTACTTGTCCAGCGCCTGCTTCAGTGCCTGGGTTTTCATCACATCGGTGTGCACTGCACTGCCGTGGGTGAAGGGACCTACGCCCTGGGCCAGACCCTCGGCGTTCTGGTGCACGAGCAGATCCAGATCCATTTCTTCAACCATGCGCTCGCGGAACTTGTACATCTCGCGAAATTTCCAGCCGGTATCAACGTGCAACACCGGGAACGGCAAGCGGCCAGGATAGAACGCCTTGCGCGCCAGGTGGAGCATCACGGCGGAGTCCTTGCCGATCGAGTAGAGCATCACCGGGTTCTGGAACTCCGCAGCCACTTCACGAATGATGTGGATGCTTTCCGCTTCCAGTTGCTTGAGATGAGTCAGTTTTTCCAGCATGGCGTACTCGCGATATCAAGGGGACGACGCGCATCCCGAGGTCAGTTGGCCGCATTGTAACAAACGCCCGGCAATCTAATAAGGCGTGTTTTAATACCTTTAAAGCATATCAATATAGCTCGCGACGCCGTACCGACCGCGCATCAGACCGGGTTGTCGATATCAATAAATTCATGCTCCAGCCCAAACCGCTCGGCCAGATGCTCGCCCAGGGCCTTGACGCCATAACGTTCGGTCGCATGGTGCCCTGCGGCAAAAAAATGAATGCCGTTTTCCCGCGCTGCGTGAACCGTGGGCTCCGACACTTCCCCGGTCACGTAGGCGTCTGCGCCTAATGCGATTGCACGCTCGATATAACCCTGGGCTGCCCCGGTGCACCAGGCGATGCGCTTGATAGGTCGGTCATTACCGGCAATATGCAGCGGCTCGCGCTGCAGCACATCGGCCATATGGCGGGCCAGCAGATGGCCTTCCACTGCATCGGGCAACTCACCATAGAGCCCTACGGAGCGAGGGTTATCCGGCTCAAGACCGCCCAACACCTTCCAGCCCATCAGTCGAGCAAGCTGCACGTTGTTGCCCAGCTCGCCATGCACGTCCAGAGGCAGGTGGTAGGCCAGCAGATTGATATCTGCGCCCAGTAGCGCCTTCAGTCGGCGGTGCTTGATACCGGTCACAGCGGAGGACTCGCCTTTCCAGAAGTACCCATGGTGCACCAGCAGCATCTGCGCGCCTGCGGCAATGGCAGCATCCACCAGTGCCTGACTGGCCGTCACGCCCGTCACCAGCCGCTGTATCTGGCTTGCGCCTTCAACCTGCAGGCCATTGGGGCAATAATCCTGGAATGCATTGGATTGCAGCAGATCGTTGCAGTAGTCGACCAGTGTTGATCGGTCCACCATGGGGAACCCTCCTGTGTGTAAAACGTGCATGTATTGTCTGCCCTGAGCGTCTGTTTGGCCAGTTCTGCGCCTGACGGACCAATCCCCCGCGCGACACCTGCTTTTATGGATGTGATCCCCTTATACTGTGCACCATTGATAGCCATTGGCTGTGGGCGGAATCGGGATCGGGACTGATTAATGAATGAATTGATGCGCGACTGGGGCTGGCCAGTGGCCTGCGGCGTGCTGCTGGCACTCGTGCTACTGCAGTATTACCCGCAGTCAATGGGCATACCTACGAGTGAGACTATTATCGAGGTCGCCTCATCGGCTGAACCCAGTCGTTCCGGCCAGGGCACCTCATCCTACCGCCTGGCTGTGCAGCGTGCAGCTCCGGCGGTCGCTAACGTGTATACCACCAAGCGTGTGGCCAACCAGGCTGATCAGTCTGCGCAGCCCCAAAAGGCTACGGGTGATTACGCTGACGCCCTGCCCGCGCCGGGCACAAGCGATTCCAGCCTGGGCTCGGCAGTGATCCTCAGCCCCGATGGCTATCTACTGACCAACAATCATGTGATTGCCGGTGCAGAACAGATACTGGTCGGATTGCGCGATGGTCGCGAAGCGATAGCTACCCTGGTGGGCACCGACCCTGAAACCGATCTGGCCGTGCTCAAGATCCAGCTCGGTGACCTGCCATCAGTATCCATCAGCGCTGCCGGTGAACAGCAGGTTGGCGATGTTGTGCTGGCCATCGGCAATCCATTCGGGCTGGGCCAGACGGTAACAATGGGTATCGTCAGTGCGACAGGCCGAAATCAGTTGGGTCTCAATACCTACGAAGACTTCATTCAGACGGATGCCGCTATCAACCAGGGCAACTCGGGTGGTGCACTGATCGACACCGCAGGGAACCTGGTGGGCATCAATACCGCCATTTTTTCCCAGTCAGGTGGCTCCCAGGGTATCGGTTTTGCGATCCCGGTGAACCTGGCAGCGGAGGTGATGCAGGAAATCATCAAAAATGGACGAGTGGTCCGAGGCTGGCTGGGGGTTGAAGTGCAACCCCTGACCGCCGAACTGGCCGAAGCGCTCAAGGTGGATGCAGGCACAGGCCTGGTCATCTCCGGCGTTTACCGCGATGGCCCCGCATCCCAGGCGGGTCTGAGGCCGGGTGACGTGATACTGCGAATCGAAAACGAGCCGGCGATCACGGGTCGACAAGCAATGAACCAGGTAGCCACAGCAGACCCCGGGGAAACCGTTACCATTGAGGTGCTGCGCGAAGGCGAGGCAATAAGCTTCGAGGCGGCGGTTGGGGTACGTCCCAACTTCCGCCCCTGACCACGGCTATCTCAGAGCAGATCCTGAAGCGCAGCAATGAGCTTGCTGTTCTGCTCCTCGGTGCCTACGGTGATGCGCAGAAACTGATCGATACGCGGCTTCGCAAAGTGCCGCACAATAACACGCTGGTCCCTGAGCCCTTTCGCCATTGCAGCGGCGTCATGCTCAGGGTGCCGGACAAACACGAAGTTGGCCGTCGACGGCAGGACTTCAAAGCCCATATCCTGCAGCGTCTGCGCAAGGTGAACCCGACTCTGGATGACCTTTTGCCGAGTCGCTTCAAAATAAGCGGTATCGACAAAGGCTGCCTCGGCCCCGGCTAAGGCCAGGCGGTCCAACGGGTAGGAGTTGAAGCTGTTCTTTATCCGCTCCAGCGCTTCGATGAGATCGGCGTTACCCACTGCCAGGCCAACGCGCAAACCGGCGAGAGAGCGTGACTTGGACAGGCTCTGAGTGACCAGCAGGTTCGGGTAGCGATCGACCAGACTGATCGCAGTCTGGCCGCCAAAATCCACATAGGCTTCATCTACTACCACGACTGAATCGGTATTGGTCTTGAGCAGCCGCTCGATTGCATCCAGGCCCAGTGCAATACCCGTAGGCGCATTGGGATTGGGAAAGATAATGCCGCCATTGGGCTGCTGGTAATCGTCGACATCGATACAAAAGTCATCGCTCAGCGGTACGGTCTGCGCCTGGATACCGTACAAGCCGCAATAAACCGGGTAGAAGCTGTAGCTGATATCCGGAAACAGCAGCGGCTGCCCATGTTGGAACAACCCATGGAACACATGCGCCAACACCTCGTCAGAGCCATTGCCAACAAACACCTGGGCGCTCTGCACTCCGTAGTACTCAGCGATCGCCGCCTTCAGACCCTCGGCATCGGGCGCAGGATAAAGCCGCAGGCTATCATCGGGTACCGCTCGAATGGCTTCTATCGCCTTGGGCGAGGGTCCGTAGGGATTTTCATTGGTATTCAGTTTGACCAGATTGTCCAGCTTTGGCTGTTCACCAGGCACATAGGGCACCAGGTCTTTGACAAACGGGCTCCAAAATCGACTCACAGGTAAGTCCTCGCCAGCATGGAGCCAGAAGCGGGAAGCTGAAACTGGAAAGAAAACCAGACACCAGACCGGTATCGGACTTACTTCCAGCTTCCAGCCTTAAGCTTCCAGCTATTAAGGTTTGATCCGGTATTCCGCGCTGCGCGCGTGTGCAGTCAGGCTCTCACCACGGGCCAGCACGGAGGCTGTCTTGCCCAGCTCGGAGGCGCCGTCGGGCGAGCAAAAGATCACCGAGGAACGCTTCTGAAAATCATATACGCCTAGCGGCGATGAGAAACGCGCTGTGCCAGAGGTAGGCAATACGTGGTTCGGACCTGCGCAATAATCACCTACCGCTTCAGGGGTATAGCGGCCCATGAAGATGGCGCCGGCGTGGCGAATCTGCGACAACAGGCTTTCCGGGTCGGCGACCGATAATTCAAGGTGCTCGGGAGCAATTCGATTGGATACTTCGCAGGCGTGTTCCAGGCTGTCTACCTTGATCAGTGCCGCACGGTTTTCCAGGGACACCCTTACAATGTCAGCCCGCTCCAGACTGTCGAGCAGCCGATTGAGACTGGCCTCAACGGCGTCAAGAAAATCTGCATCCGGCGATAGCAATATGGACTGAGCATCTTCGTCGTGTTCAGCCTGGGAAAACAGGTCCATGGCGATCCAGTCAGGATCGGTTTGCCCGTCACATACCACCAGAATCTCGGAAGGTCCGGCAATCATATCGATGCCAACCTGGCCGAATACCGAACGCTTGGCAGTCGCCACATAGATGTTGCCGGGGCCGACAATCTTGTCGACGCGCGGGACCGTTTCGGTTCCGTAAGCCAGGGCCGCTACTGCCTGAGCCCCGCCGAGGGTAAATACCCGATCGACGCCTGCCAGACACGCAGCAGCCAGCACCAGCTCATTGATCTCGCCACGGGGCGTGGGAACGACCATGACAACCTCACGCACACCCGCCACCTTGGCCGGAATCGCGTTCATCAATACGGATGAGGGATAGGAAGCTTTACCACCCGGCACATAAAGACCAGCCCGATCCAGCGGCGTGATCTGCTGGCCAAGAACGGTGCCGTCCGGCTCGGTGTAACGCCAGGAAGGCTGCACCTGATGCTCGTGGTAAACACGGATTCGCTCGGAAGCAAACTCAAGAGCCGTGCGCTGCTCGGGCGTAATACGCTCCAGCGCCAGTTCCAGGCGCGCACGGTCCAGGGTCAGGTCAGCCATGGAAGTGACATTCAACCCGTCAAATCGGGCGGTATATTCGATCAGCGCAGAATCGCCACGCTCCCGGACAGCAGCGATGATCTCTTCAACACGTTGATTGACGCTTTTGTCCGAGACGCCTTCCCAGGCCAGCAAAGTGTCGAGATGCTGGCTGAAGTCAGGCTGACTGGCGTCCAGACGGGCAATTTTCAGCGGTGCATTCATCTCATTCACCTTTCAGATCAACTGGGTTTTTCGGGAATTCTCAGGCCGTCCGCTGCTCAACGGCAGCAGCGAGCAACTCGATCAGTGCCTTGATGCGGGCGTGCTTCATTTTCATTGCCGCCTTGTTGACCACTAGCCGGGAGCTGATAGTGGCGATCAGCTCCTGGGCCTCAAGGCCATTGGCGCGCAGGGTATTGCCGGTATCGACTACGTCGATGATCTTGTCTGCCAGGCCCACCAGCGGTGCAAGCTCCATGGAACCATACAGCTTGATGACCTCGACCTGACGGCCTTGCTCGGCATAGTAACGGCGCGCCACGTTGACAAACTTGGTGGCGACCCGCAGTCGACCTTTGGGCTCGGGGGTGTTCACCGGGCCAGCGGTCATCAGTCGGCAATTGGCAATCTTCAGATCCAGCGGCTCATAGAGCCCCTGGCTGCCGTATTCCATCAAGACGTCCTTGCCAGCTACACCCATATCCGCCGCACCCAGCTCCACATAGGTAGGCACGTCGGTGGCGCGAATAATCAGCAGCCGTACATCAGGGTCAGTAGTCTCGAAAATCAGCTTGCGGCTTTTTTCCAGATCTTCCAGCGGCTCAATGCCAGCCAGCTTCAGCAACGGCAGTGTGTCGTCGAGAATGCGGCCCTTGGACAGGGCGATAGTCAGACTCTGGGTCATGGGTGATCCCTTGTTTGGCTCAGGAAACGCGGCGGATGATACCGCCGAGCATCTGTAGCTTTTCCTCAATGCATTCGTAACCGCGATCAATGTGGTAAATCCGGTCGACCAGGGTTTCGCCCTCGGCAACCAGGCCAGCAATAACCAGGCTGGCCGAAGCGCGCAGGTCTGTGGCCATGACTGGCGCACCCTTGAGTTTCTCGACTCCGGTCACAATTGCGGTGTTGCCCTCAATGGTGATGTGCGCACCCATGCGGTTCATTTCCTGTACGTGCATGAAACGGTTTTCGAATACCGTTTCTATGACCGTTGAAGTCCCTTCGGCAACCGCGTTCATTGCAATGAACTGGGCCTGCATGTCGGTGGGGAACGCAGGATAGGGCGCCGTACGCAGATTGACTGCCTTGGGCCGATTTCCTTTCATGTCCAGGGAGATCCAGTTCTTGCCGGTATCGATCTGGGCACCAGCCTCGGTCAACTTGAGCAATACGGCTTCAAGAATGGTCGGATCGGTATCCTTGAGTTTGATGCGCCCGCCCGTTGCCGCAGCAGCGACCAGGTAGGTACCGGTTTCGATACGGTCAGGCATGACCGAATAGCGCGCTCCGCTCAGACTCTTCACACCATCGATAACGATAGTATCGGTGCCGTGACCGGTGATGTTTGCACCCATGGCGATAAGGCACTCGGCCAGGTCCACCACCTCGGGTTCGCGCGCAGCATTTTCCAGAACGGTCCGGCCGTTGGCCAGGGTAGCGGCCATCAGTATGTTTTCGGTGCCGGTTACCGAGACCACATCAAAGAAAAAGTGCGCGCCACGCAGACCGCCCTCTGGCGCACGGGCCTTGATGTAACCCTCTTCGACGGTAATCTCGGCGCCCATGGCTTCAAGACCACGAATATGCAGATCTACCGGGCGTGAGCCAATAGCACAGCCACCGGGCAAAGCCACCTCGGCATAGCCAAAATGCGCAACCATCGGACCCAGCACCAGAATGGACGCACGCATGGTCTTGACCAGCTCATAGGGCGCTACCAGCGTAGTGATGCGCGTCGGGTCAACAGCCACATTCATCCGCTCGTCGAGCACGGGCTCCACGCCCATACGACCAAACAGCTCGATCATCGTGGTGATGTCGTGCAGGTGTGGCAAATTGCAGACTGTCACCGGTCCGTCCGCCAGCAGGGTGGCCGCCAGAATCGGCAGCGCAGAGTTCTTGGCCCCGGAAATGCGAATTTCTCCATCGAGGCGATTACCGCCGGTGATGAGCAGTTTGTCCATGTGCAGTATTTTCTCTTGTCGGGCGCAGTAGCGCGCCAGGTAAGTGTGGCTTTGAGGTGTTACCGCGTTAGGCGCGCTGACTCCAGGCGTCACGGGTAAAGAATTTCATGGTGACGGCATGGATGCTTCCATCCGCTATCTGGTCGCCGAGTAACGCATAGATCTGCTGTTGACGCTTGACCGGGCTCATCGCCGCCAGGCTATCGCTGATCACCATCAGCTGAAAATTACAGCCCTCGCCTTCCACCACTACCTCAGTGTCGGGCAACTGCGGCTCTATCAATTGTTTAACCTGTTCGGACTGCATGTATTTCCCATCCGTTTTTAAAAAATGATCAGACTGTGAGCGTGGCCAGCCAGTCTTCCAGTTCACAGACCCGGGCAATGCTCTGCAGGCCAGCGGGCACATTCTGCAACCGCAAACTGCCTGCTCGCCCCTCAAGGGCGCGAGCAGCGACCAGGATCAAGGACAACCCGACACTATTGGTCAGGGTGACCTTGCCGAAGTCGAGCGTGACATCGCCGGACTGCGTCTTGATGGCATCCACAATGTCGGTTCGCAGACTTACCGCGGAAGTAAAGTCCAGCTCGCCCTCAATGCGGATCAGCCCACTGCTGTCACTGGCAATACTGGCGCTCAATTCTTGGCCTCTTTTTCCACTGTCTTGGCTGATTCGGCAACCACGCTGCCCCAGTTGGCGATGAGCGCATCCAGATCACCACGATGGGTCTGCATTGCCTGGGCAAACTGATCGCGGAACAGCAGCCCCATATTGATACCTTCGACTATGACGTTACGTACCTTCCATTGGTCGTCAATGCGCACCATGGTGTAGGTAACGGGGTACACCATACCGCTGGAGGTACGAACCTCCATGTCGACACTGGTGCGGTCATCCCCATATGTGCCCCGCCCTGTGGGCGGCAGCACCGTGATCGTACCGCTATCAAATTCAAGCAGGGCATTACCGTAAAACTGCACCATGCTGCGCTTGAAGGTTTCAATGAAACGATCCATCTGCTCCTCTGAAGCCCGGCCGCTGTAACGCACAGTCATCACACTGCGAGCTATACCGCGAAAATCCACTACCGGGTTCATGATTTCATTGAGCCCGTTGAGGAAAGCCTCGGTATCCTGCTTGTAAGTCTCACGGTTGGCGTCCAGAACCTCCATAACTCGTACGGAAGTATCTTCGACGACTTCATGGGGCGTTAGCGCTGCATGCACCGAGAGAGGAGCAGCAAGGGCCAGTACCAGCATTGCTTTGAACATGGCACGCATAATCATTCTCCGTATTAATCTTCTTTGACAGTACTGAGGAGGAAACGCCCGATCAGCTCTTCCAGTACCAATGCAGATTGAGTGTCCACAATTCTGTCGCCATCCTTGAGCATGGTCTCTTCACCGCCCACGCTGATGCCAACATATTTTTCACCTAGCAAACCCGCAGTCAGAATCGAAGCTGCACTATCAGAAGGCAAGGTGTTGACGTCACCATTGATCGCCATCTCGACGCGCGCAGCGTAGCGGGCCTTGTCGAACTCGATTGCAGTGACCTGACCGATAGTCACACCGGACATGGTGACCTTGGCGCGGGGGGTCAGCCCCGCGATATTGTCGAAATGGGCATGGACGGTGTAGCTATCTGTCCCCGGGCTGACGCTCAGCCCACTGACCCGAAGCGCCAGGACCGCCAACGCCATGATGCCCAGCAATATGAACAGGCCAACGGTCAACTCTAAAGTACGGGTACGCATGTCTCGTTTCCTTGCTGATCAGAACATCAAAGCTGTGAGAATAAAGTCCAGGCCGAGCACGGCAAGGGAGGCGTAAACTACGGTACGGGTGGTCGCCCGACTGATACCTTCCGAAGTGGGTTCGCAGTCATAACCCTGGAAAACCGCAATCCAGGTAACAACAAAAGCAAAGGCCACCGCCTTGATAAGACCATTAATGATATCGCTGCCAAACTCGACAGAGTTTTGCATGTTGGCCCAGTAAGAACCTGAATAAACGCCGAGCCAGTCAACCGCGACCATGGCTCCACCCCAGATCCCTACAACGCAGAAAATCATTGCCAATAGCGGCATGGACACGAAACCTGCCCACAAACGCGGTGCTATGACGTACTTGAGCGGATCGACACCGATCATCTCCAAGCCCGAGAGCTGCTCGGTAGCCTTCATCAAACCGATCTCGGCCGTCAGAGCTGAGCCCGCGCGTCCGGCAAAAAGTAGCGCTGTCACAACAGGCCCCAATTCACGCAGCAGGGTCAGCGCTACCATCTGGCCGACTGCCTGCTCCGAGCCGTAGGTGCTGAGAATATTGTAGCCCTGCAGGGCCAACACCATGCCGATGAACAGTCCCGAGACAATAATGATTGCCAGCGACAACACACCGACCGCATAAAGCTGTTTAACGAAAAGATTCCAGCCGCTACCGAAGTTGGAGCGACCCAGGATCGCATGGAACAGAAACACCCCGGATCGGCCCAGAGCTGCGATCACATCCAGCCCCGAGGCACCCATCAATGCCACGCGATCAGCAAGCGTTTTCATTTGTGTTCACCCTTTCGCAGCAAATCATCGGTGAATTCGTCCGCGGGAAAGTGAAACGGTACCGGACCATCGGGCTCGCCTCGCATGAACTGACGAATGCGCGGGTTATCCGACTCCATCAGTTCCTCGGGCGCACCATGGCCAAGCACACCACCATCGGCGACGACGTAAAGATAGTCGGCGATACTGGCAGTTTCGGCCAGATCATGGGAAACCACGATACTGGTCAAGCCCAAGGCATCGTTCAGCAGCCTGATCAACCGTACCAGAACCCCCATGGAAATCGGGTCCTGACCTACAAATGGCTCATCATACAAAAGCAACTCGGGATCCAGGGCGATGGCCCGGGCAAGTGCCACGCGCCGCTTCATGCCCCCCGAAAGCTCATCAGGCATAAGCGCGTGTGCGCCACGCAAGCCAACCGCCTGCAGCTTGAGCTTGACGATGTCAGCAATCATGTCTTCGGTAAGCTGGGTGTGCACGCGCAGGGGAAAGGCCACGTTTTCAAACACGCTGAGATCGGTAAACAGCGCTCCGCTCTGAAACAACATGCCCATATTCTGACGGGCACGGAAAAGAGCCTCGCGCTTGAGCTTGGGTATATCCTGACCGTTGATCAGTACCTGGCCGCTTTCCGGTTTCAACTGCGCACCAATCAACCTCAACAGGGTCGTCTTGCCGCACCCGGAGGGCCCCATGATACCCGTCACCTTGCCACGCGGAATACGAATATCCACACCATCGAAGATGATGCGCCCGCTGCGCTTGAAGGTGACCTGCTTAAGGTCAACGATGAACTCTGAATCGTCGGTCATAAAAAAATCGGGCTTCCTGGCTGCCGGCACAAAGCGGGCAAATTGAACGCGTTAATATAACAGTTCGGAGTATCCAGCCCAAGTAAGGGCTGAACAATTAAACCACGGCGCAATATCCACCAACACATTGCCGGCCCGGCACGACCTCGAAAGCCGCACTGGAGCCGCGAACGGATGAGTTAACGCCAACAAGCGGCTATACTCCTGGACCTGTTTACAGATGAAGTGTGCATATGCCTGAATTTGATTTTACAGCCTCCGCGCGGCGCAGTATCGAGATGGAACGTGACGCGGTTCACAGCCTGCTGGAACGTCTTGATGACGACTTCGTAAAGGCATGCCAAGCCTTGCTGGCATGCACCGGACGCATTGTGGTGACCGGCATGGGCAAGTCGGGACACATAGGCAAAAAGATAGCAGCTACCCTGGCCAGCACTGGCTCCCCGGCTTTTTTTGTACATCCGGGCGAGGCCAGCCACGGCGACATGGGCATGATTACCCGGCAGGACGTGGTCATTGCCTTGTCCAACTCGGGCAACACAGCCGAAGTAGTCACACTACTGCCATTGCTCAAGCGTCTTGGCGTGCCGCTGATCAGCATTACCGGCAATCCGGAATCAGTCATGGCCAAAGCTGCCTTGGCCAACCTGCATACCGGTGTTGCCCAGGAAGCCTGTCCGCTAAATCTGGCACCCACATCCAGCACGACTACCGCATTGGTCATGGGCGACGCTCTGGCTATCGCCCTACTTGAAGCCCGCGGTTTCAGCGCCGAGGATTTTGCCTTTTCTCACCCTGGCGGCACACTCGGACGCCGACTGCTGCTATTGGTGGACGACATCATGCATGGCGGGGAGCGTATGCCCATGGTCGCCCCGGAGACGTCCCTGCGCGACGCACTGCTGGAAATGACCCGCAAGGGTCTGGGCCTGACTGGCGTATCGGACCAGCAAGGCCGACTTGCCGGGATATTCACCGATGGCGACCTGCGTCGCACGCTGGACCAGAATCTGGATATCCATACCTCCAGCATTGCCCTGGTGATGACGCCGCAATGCAAGACCGTAAGCCAGGGCGCCCTCGCCGCCGAGGCGTTGAAAATCATGGAGGACGCCAAGATCAATGGCCTTTTCGTGATCGACCAGGATGGACGCCCGGTGGGCGCACTTAATATGCATGATTTACTGCGCGCGGGGGTGGTATGAACCCATCAACAACCGGCATGGATACAGACCTTGGCCGCCGTGCAGCGGGCATTCGGCTGGCGATCTTTGATGTCGACGGCGTGCTGACTGACGGCAAGCTGTTCTTCATGCCGGACGGTACCGAGTTCAAGTCCTTCAACACTCTGGATGGTCATGGCATCAAGATGCTGATGGCATCAGGGGTGGAAGTGGCGATTATCAGTGGTCGCAAGTCACCGCTGGTGGAGAAGCGGGCAGCTAATCTGGGGATCAAGCACCTGATCCAGGGCCGCGAGGACAAGCTCAACGCACTGTCCGAGCTACGCGCGATACTGCCTTTCGAGCTCGAGCAGATCGCCTTTCTCGGTGATGATTTGCCAGACCTTCCGGTCATGCGCCGCGTCGGGCTGGGTGTGGCCGTGGCCACGGCTGACAGTTTTGTGCGCGAGCATGCCCACTGCGTCACCGGGGCTGCTGGTGGTGCTGGGGCCGCCCGAGAATTCTGTGAAATGATCATGGCCGCACAGGGCACGCTGGACAAGACACGCGAGGCTTATCTCTGATGATTGCCATCCCGCGCTACTTACGCACTGCAGGGCTTGTAGGACTGACAGTAGCCCTGGCACTGGCCGTAGGGTATTTCAATATTCGTCCTTCCTCCTTCGACCAGGAGATACTGGTGACTGATCCTCTGCAACCGGACTTTTTCATGGAAAACACGCAGATCCTCATGTTCAACGAACAGGGAACACCTGCATACCAGTTGCGCAGCGCCCGGGCGACACATCAACGCACTGATGACAGCACGCAGTTGGAGCAACCGAATCTGTTGTACTATCGCCCTGGCGAAGAGCATCCATGGCTGCTTCGGGCACAACAGGGCTCGGTGACCAAAGGCGGAGATCAGGTCGACCTGATGAACGATGTGCTGCTGCAGCGTCAGGATCCGAACGACCCATCAAGACGCATGACAACGCAGGCCCTGACCCTGTTTCCCGAGCGTGATTATGCCGAAACGGCACAAAGCGTTAGAATCGAGAACGCTGGCAGCGTGACAACCGCTGACGGCATGCAGGTTTTTCTAGATGACGGCCGCCTGGAGCTGCTGTCCAACGTACGAGGTCAGCATGAGCTGCAATAAATTCCTGTCTGTGGCTGCACTGCTAATGGTTGCCAGCCTGCCGGCAGTGGCATTACCCCAGGACAGCAACCAGCCGATCCGTATCCAGGCCAACAGCGCCTCGCTGGACGAGCGTCGCAACACCGCTGTCTACCGAGGTAACGTCATCATTACCCAGGGCAGCATGCGCCTCACCGGAAACCAGGTCACGCTGGCTACCGACAGTGACGGCGCAGTGAGCAAGATAACCAGTGTGGGAAGCCCGGCAACCTACGCCCAGACCCCGGGTCCGAACGATGGCGAAGTGAACGCCCGTGCCCAGACCATCGAATACTTCGCCGATAGCGAACGAATAGTGTTGATTGACCGTGCACGCCTGGAACAGCGCGGCAACACCTTTCAGGGCGACTACGTCAGCTATGACATCAACAAACAGATTGTGGATGCTGGGCGCCCGACAGCGGGCGGCTCGGGTGATCCGGGACGCATCGAAATAGTGATTCAGCCACGCCAGCGCGATGAAGCGGCCAATCCATGACCGGATCCTCCATGACCGAATCTGCTGCAACCATTCTCGAAGCGCGCCATCTGGCCAAGGCCTACAAGGCGCGAAAGGTCGTTGAAGATGTCTCCATCTCTATCCGCAGCGGCGAAGTAGTCGGATTGCTGGGCCCCAATGGCGCGGGCAAGACCACCTGTTTCTATATGATTGTTGGGCTGGTGAAGGCCGATAATGGCCACATACTGGTCGATGGTTTCGACGTGACGCATCTGCCTATGCACGGTCGCGCCCGCCAGGGCATCGGCTACCTCCCCCAGGAGGCATCCATCTTCCGCAAACTGAGCGTCGCCGACAACATCATGGCGATACTGCAGACTCGCAAGGATCTGGACCGCAAGGGCCGGCTCGACAAGCTGAGCTCCTTGATGCACGAATTTCATATCCACCACCTTGCCGACAGCAAGGGCATGAGTCTGTCCGGCGGAGAGCGCCGCCGTGCAGAGATTGCGCGCGCACTGGCAAGCGATCCAAAATTCATACTGCTCGATGAACCCTTTGCCGGTGTGGATCCCATATCGGTAAACGATATAAAACAGATCATCCAGCATCTCAGGGACAAAGGCATCGGTGTACTGATCACCGACCACAACGTGCGCGAGACCCTCGACATCTGCGACAAGGCTTATATTGTCAGCGACGGCCACATCATTGCCGAGGGTAACGCACAGGCTGTACTCGACAATCAGCTGGTCAAGGATGTGTATCTGGGCCATGAGTTCCGGCTATAAAATCAGGCCCAATTCAGGCATGCTAGATTCAGGCCAGCCAAGAACCAACGCCAGTAACAGCGCATAAGGTAATACGTCCGATAATGAAACCTACGCTCGTCCTCAAGATGGGGCAGCAGCTGACGATGACGCCGCAGCTGCAGCAGGCCATCAGATTGCTCCAACTATCGAGTCTCGACCTCCAGCAGGAAGTCCAGGAGGCTCTGGAAGCCAATCCCATGCTGGAAATGGCTGACGAGGGCGACGACGATCATGGCAGCTCCGGGACCGATGGCGCCGACAATGACGAAGCGCCCGCTGTCTCTGTACCCGAACCCGTTGAAATGGATGCTATTGATCAACATTCACAGGCCGCCGAAGAAGGCAACTGGAATGAACAGATCCCCAGCGAGCTGCCCGTCGATACCCAGTGGGAAGACGTCTATCAGACCTCAGCAAGCTCACTACCCAGCGGCGATGATGACGACTGGGATTTCACGTCCCGCACCGGTACCGGCGAAACCCTGCAAAGCCATCTGGAGTGGCAACTGAACCTGATTCCGCTTTCGGAAACCGATCAGCTGATAGCGCTCTCGATTATTGATGCAATCAATGCTGATGGTTACCTTGAAGAGCCCCTGGAGGAGATCCTTGCCTCCATCGATCCAGAACGCGAAGTCGAGCTCGACGAAGTTGAAATGGTGCTGCACCGGATTCAGCAGTTCGAGCCAGTAGGTGTAGGTGCGCGGGATCTGAGTGAATGCCTGTTGCTGCAACTCCGCCAACTGCCACCCGATACTCCCCTGCTGGAGCAGGCGCAAAAGGTTGTGCGTGATCATCTGGGCCTGCTCGGCAGTCGCGACTTCAGTCAGTTGATGCGTCGCACACGCCTGAAAGAGGACCAACTGGGTCGCGTCATCGCGCTCATCCAGACGCTCAATCCCCGCCCAGGCTCGGAAATAGCCTCGGGTGAACCCGAATATGTGATTCCCGACGTGATCGTCCGCCGCGACAGCAACCGCTGGATTGTCGAACTCAACCAGGAATCCGTTCCCAAGATCCGTGTCAACAGTCAGTACGCCTCCATGGTACGGCGCGCCGACTCCAGCTCGGACAACACCTACCTGCGTAATAACCTGCAGGAAGCACGCTGGTTCATCAAGAGCCTGCAAAGCCGCAATGAAACACTGATGAAGGTCGCGACCCAGATCGTCGAGCACCAGCGCGAGTTTCTCGAGTACGGCGAGGAGGCCATGAAGCCCCTGGTCCTGCACGATATTGCCGAAGCGGTAGGCATGCATGAATCAACCATCTCGCGGGTTACCACGCAGAAGTTCATGCACACACCACGGGGTATTTTCGAGCTCAAGTATTTTTTCTCGAGCCATGTCGGTACATCTGAGGGCGGCGAATTTTCATCTACGGCCATTCGGGCACTGATCAAAAAACTGGTCTCGACAGAAAACCCGAAGAAACCGTTGAGCGACAGCAAGATCGCTGGTTTACTGGAAGAGCAGGGAATTGATGTAGCCCGCCGTACTATCGCCAAGTACCGCGAATCGCTCAACATTGCTCCGTCAAGCGAGCGCAAGCGGATTGTCTGATCGGCGGGCCTGATACGCACAGTACAAGAGTGGGCACTATGGGGAACCGACTTCGTTTCCCTGTTTCATCAAGCCAATCAGGAGAAGTCATATGCAACTGAACCTAAGCGGTCATCAGCTCGACATTACCGATCCACTGCGCAATTACGTGAATGAGAAAATGTCCCGCCTGGAGCGACATTTCGACAAGATAACCAACGTCCAGGTCATACTCGAAGTCGAAAACTTCCGACAGAAAGCTGAAGCGATCCTGCATGTAGCCGGCGGTGAAGTAGTCGCCAACGCCGAGCATACAGACATGTACGCCGCAATCGACCTGATGACCGACAAGCTTGATCGGCAGCTGATAAAGCACAAGGAAAAGAACCTCAATCGCCAGCAAGGCGTCAACGACCGCTAAGGCAACCGTAGCCAAAACCCATGCAAATTGATCACATACTGACCCCCCAGCGCACCTTTGCCGGCGTGCAGGGGGGCTCCAAGAAAAAGATGCTCGAACTGATCGGCAAGATGATTGCCCAGCACAGCCATCTTGATCCAGACAGCATTTATCAGAACCTGATAGCCCGGGAGAAGCTCGGCTCGACAGGATTTGGTAATGGCATAGCCATACCCCACTGTCGCCTGGAGGATTGCCACAAGCCGGTAGGCGCCCTCTTCCAACTGCAATCGAAAATCGATTTCGACGCACTGGACGGAGAGCCTGTCGATCTTATTTTCGTGCTGCTGGTTCCCCAGGAAGCCACCGAACAACATCTGCAGATTCTCAAGATGCTCGCCGAAAAGCTCGACCAGGCAAATCTGCGTGACTCCCTGCGCGAAGCAGATGATGCCGATACGTTGTATCGGATCATAACTTCAGACACGGGTACCTGAGCCCCATGCATCTGGTCGTCGTCAGTGGTCGCTCAGGATCAGGCAAAAGCACAGCGTTGCATCTGCTTGAAGATAACGGATTTTATTGCATTGATAACCTGCCGGCAGGGCTTTTGCCGGACCTGGCGCGCCAGGCGAACGACGCTGGCATGCAATTACCCAAAGTCGCCATAAGTATCGATGCGAGGAATCTGCGCAGTGATCTGCAGCGGTTTCCCGAATTGCTGGCGCAGGTGCGCAACAGCGGCATTACCTGTGATGTGATTTTTCTCGCAGCCACCGACGAAGTACTGATAAAGCGTTTTTCAGAAACCCGTCGCAAGCACCCTCTCACTGACCAGAGCCACTCCCTGGCTGAGGCCATTGCGGCTGAGCTGAGATTGCTCGAGCCCATTATCGACCTGGCCAACCTCAAGATCGACACCAGTCATCTCAACCTCTATCAGTTGCGCGACACCCTCAAGCAACGCTTGCTGGGAAGTCAGGGCAGCACGCCGTCGGTTCTTATCCAGTCTTTCGGCTTCAAACGGGGCGTGCCGGTGGATGCGGACCTGGTATTTGATGTGCGCTGCCTGCCCAACCCTTACTGGAAGCCCGAACTGAGGCAATTCTCCGGCAAGGATCAGCCTGTTCGCGACTTTCTTGATGCACAGCCGGATGTGCAGGAGATGTACCAGGATATACGTGCGTTTCTGGACAAATGGCTACCCCGATATGCAGCAGGCGAACGCAGCTACATGACCATCGCCATCGGCTGTACTGGCGGCCATCATCGCTCGGTCTACATAGCCGAGCGCCTTCTGCTGGATCTCGGCAACAAGACCGCCAACATGCTTATTCGCCATCGGGATGTGCCCTGACCATGCTCACCAGGCGCACGCTGATCATCAACAAGCTTGGCCTGCATGCCCGAGCAGCGGCCAAGTTCGTTGGCGTAGCCAACCAGCACGGTTGCGAGGTCCGCATCGGCACGACGGAAGACAAGCAGGTCAACGGCAAAAGCATCATGCAGGTCATGATGCTGGCTGCCGGCAAGGGCAGCGAAGTGTGCATCACCTGCGAGGGCGAAGATGCCGAACAGGCGATGCATGAGCTACTGGCGTTAATTGAGGATTATTTCGAAGAGGGGGAATAAACCCCTCGGCCAGATCAGACCTGGATCCACACTTCGGATTTCAGGCCGCCCTTACTCACCGCCCACCGTCATTCCGTCAACCAGCCAGCTTCCGGTCAGGTTGTTGCCGCGGCGCTCGATGTCGGAGCCCACACAACGCAGGTTGGCGAACATATCCTTCAGATTGCCGGCAATGGTCACTTCCTGCACCGGATGCTGAATCTTGCCGTTCTCTACCCAAAATCCACCGGCCCCGCGGGAATAGTCCCCGGTCACGCCGTTCACGCCCTGCCCCATCAACTCCGTAACAAGCAGGCCAGTGCCCATTTCCTGCAGCAGGGCATCAAGATCGCCCGCGTTACTGGTGACATGCAGATTATGCACGCCCCCAGCGTTGGCTGTACTGGGCAACCCGAGCTTGCGCCCTGAATAGGTACTGAGCACCCAACTGATCAATTTGCCCTGATCCACAAAAGCCTGTTCGCGCGTAGCCAGGCCGTCACCATCGAAGGTGGAACTGCCAAGAGCACGCGGCATGTAGGGGCGCTCATCAATCGTCACCCAGGATGGGAAAATAGGCTGACCCAGTGCATCGAGCAGAAAGGTGGACTGACGATAGACTGCACCGCCGGCGATAGCGCCAATCAGATGCCCAAGTAAACCGGCGGCCTGGTCGGCCGCGAACAGAACGGGTACCTTTGCCGTCTTGATCGGCCGTGAGCCCAGCCGCGCCAGCGTACGCTGTGCAGCCTTGCGTCCCAAAGCCTCGGGGGTCGGCAGATTGCTTGCCTGACGATCCACGTCATACCAGTAGTCGCGCTGCATACCCTGATCCGACGCGACAATCATGACCGCCGATGCGCTATGCCGGGTACCCATGGAGCTGCCGATAAAACCGTTACTGTTGCCATAAACACGGCAGCCTTCCTGGGTGCTGACATTCGCACTGTCGCTGGTCAGGCGCGAGTCTGTTTCCAGGGCGGCAGCCTCACAGGCAAGTGCTCGCTCAATAGCTTCGCTGGCGTCAAGATTCCAGGGGTGATACAGATCAAGATCAGGCAGATCGCGGGCCATGAGGTCAGGGTCTGCCAGTCCGGCATAACTGTCCTCGGAGGCATGCTTGGCGATACCCAGAGCTGCCTTGATAGCCGCGCTGATTGCCTCATCGGAGGTATCGGAGGTGCTGGCCGAACCCTTGCGCTGTCCCACGTGCAAACTGATCGCAAAACCCTGATCGCGATTGAATTCCACCGTTTCCACTTCGCCCTGGCGCACCGCAACGGAAAGTCCGGTGTTCTGGCTCACCCCCACTTCACAGGCAGTCGCTCCCTGGCGACGTGACTCCTCGAGAATGAAGGCAACTCGCTGCTCCAGTTCATGGCGCAATGTATGGGGATCTTGCTGTCGGGCGGGCTGATAATCGGTCATGTAATCTCCTCTCAGGCGGGCATTGTACCGCGGACAGCTCCGCTGTGAACGGGTATCATGGCGCATTGAACAGTAACCGCATGTAGTAACGGCAGGCGGGCCGCAACGAGGTGACGATGACAGACTTCTACGACGAGGAACAGGACGACGAGGGCGTCAGCAGATCGCAGCTCAAACGTGAACGCGATGAGCTGCGGGCCCTTGGGCGCCGACTGATTGACCTCAAGCCTGCACAGCTGGCCAAGCTCAACCTGACCGATAAATTGCTGGCCGCGCTGGAAGAGGCGCCTCGGCACACGGCCCGGGGTGCATTAAAACGGCATTTGAGTTTTGTGGGCAAACAGATGCCAGACCAGGACGTGGATGCCATTCGCGCCTATCTGGACCGGCTGGACAGCAGCAGCCAGGCCCACGCCCAGCATTTCCATCAGATCGAACGCTGGCGCGACCGGCTGCTCACCGGCAATGCCGAAGATCAGGAAGCTTTCATGTCGGCCTACCCCCAGACTGACCGCCAGCAATTGCGCCAGCTGATCCGCCAGGCAGCAAAAGAGGCTGCTGAAAACAAGCCACCCGCGGCGTCGCGCAAGATATTCAAGCTGGTCCGCGAAACAGTCGAACAGGATCTCTGACCTCCCCGGGGCTGCGCCTTCAGGCAGCCCCTCAGCATCTCCCCCCTGGAATCTCACTTGCTGGATGCTTCTTTGGACAGCCTGTCACGGCAACGCTGACTCACTGATTCGCGCCTGGTTCTCACGCAAAAAAAAAGCCGCACCCTTGCGGGAGCGGCCTTCGAATTCGCCAACCGGATCTATCAATAACCCAGTGCGAAGTTCTCTTCTGCCATATCCATCAGGTCGTCAGCACCTGACAACATCGCATCCACATGCATGCGAGTACGCGGCAGGATACGCTTGAAGTAAAAGCGTGCGGTCTGCAGCTTGGCCTGGTAGAACGCCTCGTCCGAGGTACCTTCCGCCAGCTTGGCAGCTGCCAGACGGGCCATGTCTGCCCAGAAATAGGCCAGGCATGCGTAACCGGAGTACATGCAATAGTCGACCGACGCTGCACCGACCATTTCACGATCCTTCATCGCCGCCATGCCAATTTTCATGGTCAGATCGCCCCATTCCTTGTTCAGCGCGTTCAGCGGTGCAACGAACTCGGAAATAGCTTCGTTACCCTCTTCGTTCTGGCAGAACTTGTGAACGATCTTGGTGAAGCACTTGAGCGCCTCGCCCTGGGTCATCAGCACCTTGCGGCCGAGCAGGTCAAGCGCTTGGATACCAGTGGTCCCTTCATACAGCATGGAAATACGCGCATCACGTACGTTTTGCTCCATGCCCCACTCGGCGATAAAGCCATGGCCACCGTAGATCTGAACGCCGTGGTTAGCCGCTTCAAAACCGACTTCGGTCATGAATGCTTTTGCGATAGGCGTGAGGAAGGCCAACAGAGCATCAGCCTGCTTGCGCTGCTCTTCATCCTGGCTGTTCTTGACGATATCGACCTGCTTGGCAGTGAAATACACCATGGCGCGGTTGCCTTCGGCAAACGCCTTCATGGTCAACAGCATACGGCGAACGTCAGGGTGCACGATAATTGGGTCGGCAGCCTTCTCGGGCGCCTTGGGGCCAGTCAGTGCGCGCATCTGCAGGCGATCACGAGCGTACTGGATGCCGCCCTGGAAACCGACTTCGGCATGGGCCAGACCCTGCAGAGCGGTACCCAGACGGGCAGTGTTCATAAAGGTGAACATCGCGTTCAGACCCTTGTTCGGCGGCCCGATCAAAAAGCCGGTGGCACCGTCGAAGTTCATCACACAGGTAGCGTTACCGTGAATACCCATCTTGTGCTCAAGCGAACCGCAGTTCACGCCGTTGCGCTCGCCTTTCTCGCCATTGGCGTCGGGCAGGAATTTGGGAACGATGAACAGCGAAATGCCTTTGGTGCCAGCCGGCGCGTCGGGCAGGCGAGCCAGAACGATGTGGACGATATTCTCGGCCATGTCGTGCTCACCGGAGGAAATGAAGATCTTGGTGCCGTTAAGCTTGTAGCTGCCGTCGGCCTGAGGCTCTGCCTTGGTGCGCAGCATGCCCAGGTCAGTACCACAATGGGATTCAGTCAGGCACATGGTGCCGGTCCACTGACCGGAAACCAGCTTGGTCAGATAGGTGTGCTTGTGCTCGTCAGTGCCGTGCTGCGCGATAGTGTTCATGCAGCCATGGGACAGGCCGGGGTACATGCCCCAGGACCAGTTGGCCTGACCTACCATCTCGCTGACTGCCAGACCCAGGGACTCGGGCAGACCCTGGCCGCCGTGGTCGACGTCGTGGGCCAGGCTCGGCCAACCGCCTTCAACGTACTGGGCATAGGCTTCTTTGAAACCGGTTGGCGTCTTCACGCCTTCTGCACTCCAGGTACAGCCTTCGGTATCGCCTACGCGATTAAGCGGAGCAATGACCTGCTCACAGAATTTGGCGCCTTCTTCAAGAATGGCGTTAACCATGTCCGGGGTCGCGTCTTCGCAGCCGGGCAGGCTCTTGTAGTGTTCTTCATATCCGAGGAGTTCGTCACGGACGAAGCGGATGTCACGCAGGGGAGCCTTGTAATCGGGCATGGTACTTGACCTCAACGGTTATAACTGGATGCAAGAGCAGCTGGTGGCTGCGGATAAGTAGCTGCTTCAAGCAGCTGATTCAAACAGACGTTTGAAACATACGTTTAGACCAGGAATATGTCAAGCCCCAGCCAAGCGTTGACCTCGGAATTATTTGTAACCATCACGGACTCTCCCCTAGCGCCACAGGAAACAGGGCACAGGGTAATAAGGGAAAGGGTTGAGAATTGCAGTAAGGCTATGCCGGGTGGTTTCAGGCGCTAGCGCTGAAGGCGGCCTGTTCATACCTGGATGATGAGTCTATCTGTCGATAGGTGGCCAGCTCCCGGGAACCCGTAGCCGCCGGCGCAGTATCGGCCTGCTCAACGGTATCAACTTCTGATTCACCGGATTCATCAGTTGGCACGGCAGCCCCTGACTCACCTTCAACACTGCTGGAAGCGATCTCCGAACGTGCCTGCGCAATCAGTTGTGCTGCCTGGGCGGCCACGACTCGATCCTGACCCGACGGTTCGGCAGGTGCCAGCGCGGCGCGCTGTACCTGTTGCATCTTGTTGATGGTCGCTGACGGATCACCTGATACGGGGGATATGTCAATCGAGACCGAGCCGCCCGTAGCGTATAGACGACCATCGGGGCCACGACTGTAATCGTAACTGACACCGCCCGCATATTGGCCACCAACCGCCATGTGCGCCTGCTCATGGGCGCGGACCTCACGATCCCTGGCTGCCAGATCCTGGATCTCGGCCTGTTCGATCATTTCCAGCTTGGCTTCCTTGGCCGCCAGTTCCTGACGAACTTGTGCCTCGCGCTCATTGCTGCCTGGAGATTCTTTTGAAGCAGACCTTGCCCCCGAAGAAGGTCCCAATTGACCGCCAGCGGAATTGGTAGCCTGATCGCTCGCTGTGTCACCCCTTTCACCCGGAGCAGTAGATACTTGAGTCGCAGAAACAGCCTTGGGTAACTGATCATCCACGGGGGCGGGGCGCACGACTTCCGCGCGACTTAAAGAAGGTATGTAGGAGGAAGGCGGAGAATAAGAGCCGATGCTACTCATGGGGTTTCAGACGGCCTGACAAACTCAGGCGGTCACGTCCAGAAGAGTACCCAGCACTTCGGATGCCGTGTCGATGACGGAGGCACCCGCTTCAGCCTCGCGCTGACCCTGTCGCATCTCGACCAGGCTATCAACAAGATTTACCGGCCGATTACTGTCCACCGCTGTGGTCGCGGCTGGTTTGTCAGTAGCAGGCTGCAGAGGCACAGCCTGGGAAGCAGCCGGATCAGCAGCAACACCCACCCTTGCGATCTCTGCAGCTGCAGTCGACGCACGGTACTGGCCCTGACGAACACTGTTCATGCCTGCTGACATCAGATCGAGACTGGGCATGGGCATACCTCCCTTGAAGATAATTGATCTTATTGAAGCACAAAGCCAGTACGCGGAATACCGGCTGCCCTCGCTTTCAGACCAGCGGTGTTATATCCAGACAATCCGCCACAAGATCCGCCGAAGCATCCGCCAGCCATGGCACATGGCCCAGATACGGGGCCTTTATGAGGTTTTTCAGTGTAGCCAGATTCTCCTGCGGACGGCTCATATCTGGATCTACCTGATTGGCGACCCAACCGGCCAGCTCCAGACCGTCCGCCGCTATCGCCTCAGCAGTCAGAATAGCGTGATTGATGCACCCCAGGCGCATACCTACCACCATGATGACCGGCACACGGAGCTCGCGCGCCAGATCCGCCAGCGTCTGCTCGGGGTTGAGCGGCACGCGCCAGCCACCCGCACCTTCCACCAGGGTAAAATCAGCCTTGCGATCAAAGACCTGCAGACAACCACCTTCAAGCAGCTCGACCGTCAGAGTCGCCCCCTCTTCAGCCGCAGCGATATGCGGTGCAATTGCAGCTTCCAGGGTGACCGGATTGATCAGCTCATAGGCTAATGCCGGATCGCATTGTGCCTGCAAGGCCAAGGCATCCTCATTGCGCAAGCCCTCGCTAGTGCGTTCGCAACCGGCAGCGACAGGCTTGGCCGCTGCAGTTGTCAGCCCGGAGCGCCGGGCTGCACATAGCAGGCCACAGGCAATGGTTGTCTTGCCTATTTCAGTGTCGGTACCGGTCACAAAGTAGCGCTTGAGCATGTCATGACTCCTTGAACATGAGGATCTGTGCTACCTGATAGGTAGCGGGCAAGCCTTCGGTTTGGCGAAACGTTTCGTAAGCCTGGGTCAATGCGCGCAACCGGGCGCGTCCGGTCAAACCGCCCGGCCTACCCTGGTTGATATTGTGCGCACCCAACGCCTTGAGCTCGCGGGTCAGCTCACTGAGCTGTGCGTAGCGCAGCACATGGGTTTCTACCTCACACCTCCAGTGAGTAAAACCGGAGGCGTTGAGTATCTGGTGGAGCTCGTCGGTGGGCATGAATCGGTTAACGTGCACAAAGCCGTCTACCGCCTGCCAGGCGCGCTGCAGCTCGAAAAGTGTGCCTTCAACCAGGGTATTGAAAGCCAGGCAACCACCCGGACGCAGCGCTTGCCTGGCCTCTGCAACAGCTCGCGCAAGGTCGGGGCACCACTGCAACGCCAAGCTGGAAAAAATCAGGTCCTGGGATGCCGGACGCAATGGCAGGGCCTCTGCATCGGCTACTACCCATCGGGGGTGCCTGGAGAGCAGTTCATGCTCAGGGCCGTTGCACTGGCGGGCGAAACGTAGCATGCCCTCTGCCAGATCCAGACCGGCAACAGGCGCTGCGAAACGATGTGCCAGCGCCCGGGTGAAGTAACCGGTGCCAGCACCGAGGTCAACAATATCGAGGGGCTCGAGCTGCGGAGGCAGTTGCGCCAGAAGATTACTCCCGGCACTGCGCTGAAAAGCTGCCGCCTGATCGTAGGTAGCGGCTGCGCGACTGAATGAATCTGCAACCCGCTGCTTGTCTATAGAGGCGTCAGACATCGGCGCTCTCCAGGAAGCCCGCGATCTGCTCGGCAAGCCAGAGTGGCTGCTCCAGCACAATTGCATGGCTGGCGTCCGGATGCACTACTACCCGTGTCTGCGCAACGGCGGTCTCGGCCAGGCGTTCCAGTGCCACAGCAGCATCGATGGGCACCAACGCATCATTACCACCCAAACAATGCAGCATAGGCGCCGTGCTGCGCGATAAGGGCACACGATTATCGAGTACCGCCAGCAGCGCCAGACCATTTAGGCGTTGCTCATAATCGGCCTGATCCCATGCCAGTCTCTTGCCCAGGCTGCGGCGCTGCTCGCTGCCCTGGGTCACCAGTAATGCGAAACGCTTGAGGGTCTTCTCCGGCTCGCTGCGCATGTCCGCGTAAAACTGCTTGAACGTGCTCGAGGGCATTGCCGTCGTCCAGTCCGGTCTTGCGGCAAAACAGGCATTACTGGCAATGGTGACCACCGCGGGAAAACGCTCTGGAAAGCGTCTATGCAACTGCACTGCGAGCATGCCACCCAGGGACCAGCCGACCAGGACGCCCGGTCGCAGAAGTTCGGCCATGGCAGCCAGATCCGGCTCCATGCTGGAAAGCTGAATCAACGGCAGCGGATAGCTCTGAACATGGCGGCTCGGCAAACGTTCCAGCAATGCCTCACATAACGGCTGCATTGTTTCCGGCGCCATTGCCCAACCGGGCAACAGGCTGATATCAGTCATGGGTCTGCTCCGGCAGTTTGGTCAATGCATGCTTCAGGGCGGTGATCAATTGCGCCACATCATCCTCGCTGTGGGCGGCGCAAAGGGTGACACGCAACCTCGCAGTGCCTTGCGGCACAGTGGGCGGCCGAATCGCAGTAACCAGAATTCCTTGCTCACGTAGCGCAGCGGATAAGGCCAGCGCGCGCGCACTGCTACCAATCACAATGGGCTGGATCGGGCTGGGGCTGTCCATCAGCTCCAGCCCGAGGCCTTTGATGCCATTACGGAAAAGCGCAATCAACCGCTGCAAATGATCCCTGCGCCAGCACTCGTCGCGCAGTATTTGCAGACTGGCCAGCGTGGCGCAGGCGACTGCCGGCGGCTGGCTGGTGGTGTAAATGTAGGGTCGGGCAAACTGGATCAAGGTTTCCACCAAGTCTTGGCTACCAGCGATGAAGGCGCCCGCGGTACCAAACCCCTTCCCCAGCGTGCCAATCAGCACCGGCACATCCTCCTGGCTCAATCCAAAATGCTCGACAATGCCACCGCCGGTTTTGCCCAGACAGCCAAATCCGTGGGCATCATCGACCATGACCCAGGCGTCCCGGGGATGGGCGGCGGCGCAAATGGCAGGCAGATCAGCCAGATCACCATCCATGCTGAAAACCCCATCTGTCACGACCAGGGTATTGCCCACGGCTTTTTCCAGTCGGGATGCCAGGCTGGCGGGATCGTTGTGCAGATAGCGCGAAAAACGCGCCCCGCTGAGCAGACCCGCATCCAGTAACGATGCGTGGTTGAGTCGATCCTGCAACACGGTATCGCCCTTGCCCACCAGCGCCGTCACTGCTCCGATATTAGCCATGTAGCCGCTGGACATGAGCAGGGCCCGAGGACGGCCAGTAAACTCGGCCAACGCTTCCTCAAGCTGGTGATGCGGCTCACTGTGGCCGACCACCAGATGCGAGGCACCTCCTCCGACGCCCCATTGGCGCGCACCACGGGTGAAGGCATCGATCACTTCCGGATGATTGGCCAGGCCAAGATAATCATTACTACAGAATGCCAGTAACGCCTGCCCGTCTACCCTCACTCGCACGCCCTGGGGCGACTCAAGTAATGGGCGCTGGCGATACAGATGAGCAGCGCGGCGCTCGGCGAGGCGGGACGATAGGTCGAACGGCACGGTTGAGGCTCGGTATGGGGAAGTTAACGGGCGCAAGGTGGCAAGAGAACTTGAGCTGGAAGCTGGAAGCAAAACCTTGGCGCAGCGCTGCGGTTCCGGTTATAAGCTTCTAGCTTCCAACTTCTGGCTTTACGCTTTTCTCGATCACCCTGCGGCGTTGACGAACATCGCGCTATCACGTTGCTCGACCAGGGCTTGTTCGATCGCGGCCTGGTGAACTTCGTCATCGTGTTCCTGGCGTTCTTCGGGTTTGATGCCCAGGCGATCAAACAGACGCATGTCTTTCTCTGCCTGCGGGTTGGAGGTCGTCAGCAGGCGGTCACCGTAGAATATCGAGTTGGCGCCAGCGAAAAACGCCAGGGACTGGGTCTGCTCATTCATCTGCTCACGACCGGCGGACAGACGCACATGGGATTTGGGCATCATGAGGCGCGCAACAGCCAGGGTGCGGATAAAGTCGAAGGGGTCTACGTCTTCTTCATTTTCCAGCGGCGTACCCTTGACCTTGACCAGCATATTGATCGGCACGCTCTCGGGATGCTCCGGCAGGTTGGCCAACTGGATCAGCAGGCCGGCGCGGTCTTCCAGCGACTCACCCATGCCCAGAATACCCCCGGAACAGATCTTCATCCCCGCATCGCGCACGTAAGACAGGGTCTCCAGGCGATCACCGAATGTACGGGTAGTAATAATCTTGCCGTAGAACTCCGGCGAGGTGTCCAGATTGTGGTTGTAATAGTCAAGACCTGCGTCAGCCAGTGCCGCTGTCTGCTCCTTGGTCAGCTTGCCCAACGTCATGCAGGTTTCCAGGCCAAGCTTGCGTACACCTTTTACCATCTCCAGGACGTAGGGCATGTCCTTCTCGGAAGGATGCTTCCAGGCCGCGCCCATGCAGAAGCGTGTCGCGCCAATTGCCTTGGCGGCGACTGCTTCATCCAGCACCTTCTGAACTTCAAGCAGCTTTTCCTTCTCCAGACCGGTGTTGTAATGGCCGGACTGCGGGCAATACTTGCAATCCTCAGGGCAAGAGCCGGTCTTGATCGACAGCAGCGTTGAGACCTGTACCCGGTTGGCATCAAAATGCTGGCGGTGTACGGTCTGGGCCTGGAACAACAGGTCGTTGAAGGGCTGACGAAACAGGGCCAGCACTTCGGCGGGAGTCCAGTTGTGGCGGGTTACTGAAGCTGTCATGGGTTCAATCCTGGCAGTTGCACGGAAAACGTCGTTAGTGGAATCTAAGCACCGCATGATAACGATGGCAAGGAGGCTGTCAACCATTGAGCGCTCACGCGGTTTACAAGTGGCTAAAAAACACTCAACCCGGCCAATGCCTGCTTTGCCTGGGCACCAACCCCCAGACCACGCCCGGCCTCTGCGACCCGTGTCGATCCGACCTGCCCTGGCTCGGCAGTCAGTGCCGCCGCTGCGCTTTACCGCTGCCTTTTGACGACCAGCTCTGCGGTCAATGCCAGCGCAACACTCCTGCCTTCGCTCAGGTGGTCTGTCCGCTACTGTATCGATTCCCGATCGATAGTCTTATTCCCGCCTTCAAGTACCACGACCAGCTGATCTACGGGAGGCTAATGGCGCGTCTGCTCGCAGAGGCGGTGCGCTATCACTACAATGAAAATGATATGTCTTTCCCTGACAAGCTACTGCCGATGCCACTGCATAGGGCGCGACAGGCCAAACGCGGCTTCAACCAGGCACTGGAGCTGGCAAGACCGATCGCTGCCCAACTACAGATTCCCTTTTGTCATCGCAGCCTTTTGCGAGTGAGGCATACACAGGCCCAGCAGGGATTGAGTGCCGAAGACCGCAGACGCAATCTGGAAGGTGCTTTTCTGAGCACGCCGTCGTCAGCAATTCAGGGCCTGCATCTGGCCCTGGTAGATGATGTGGTTACCACGGGTGCCACCGCTGACGCCGCCTCTCGCGTGTTGATTGAGGCGGGGGCAGCAAGTGTGAGCATATGGTGCCTGGCCAGGACGCCCTGAGCGGTCGCGGCCAACCTGCCGCTTGCAGCTTGAAGCTTCTCCCCATAAGCGCCACCATGGCTGCCTATACTTGCCGGCTGCATAATCATGGACTCGCAACATCCCTTCGCTTCGCTGACACCCGATACCGTACTTGATGCGGTTGAATCCCTGGGATTTCTCAGCGATGCACGCACCCTGACGCTGAACAGCTACGAGAACCGCGTCTTCCAGATCGGCATAGAGGGCGTGCAGCCGCTGATCGCCAAGTTCTACCGGCCTGCCCGCTGGAGCGATGGGGCCATTCTTGAGGAACATGCCTATTCACTTGAACTGGCTGACCGGGATATTCCCGTGATACCTCCAATGCAGGTTGACGGCCGGACCCTGTTCGAATTTGCCGACTTTCGATTCAGCCTCTTCAAACGTTTTGGCGGGCGGGCGCCCGAGCTCGATAATCCAGATCACTTGCTAATGCTTGGCCGCCTGGTCGGCCGACTCCACGCCGTCGGGGCAATGCGGCCTTTCGAGCACCGTCCTTCGCTTACGGTGCAGAGCTTCGGACATGACAGCTTGCACTGGCTGCGTGAATCCGGAGTAGTACCGGAAAATCTTCGCCCAGCCTATTTTTCAGTCGCCGACGATTTGATGCAGGTCATCGACCAGCGTATGCAGTCCGTCCCATTCAAAACAGTACGGTTACATGGCGACTTGCACGTCGGTAATTTGCTCTGGCGCGATGAAAGTCTGTACATGGTCGACATGGACGACTGCCGCCAGGGCCCGGCAATTCAGGACCTGTGGATGATGCTGTCAGGGGACCACAACCAGCGTCAGGCACAACTGGCTGAACTGGTAGAAGGTTACAACGAGTTTCACGACTTCGATCCACGCCAGCTGGCTCTGATAGAATCGCTAAGAACACTGCGTCTGATTCATTACAGTGCCTGGTTGGCGCGCCGCTGGGACGATCCGGCCTTTCCAAAACACTTTCCCTGGTTCGCCAGCGAGCGTTATTGGGCCGACCAGGTACTGACGTTGCGAGAACAACGGGCTGCGCTGGATGAGCCGCTGCTTCGGCGGTTCTGATCAGGCGGCATAAGAGATATCAATGGCCGTTTTCAGTCACCTTTTGACTGAATACACTGCACGCACTTTTTACAGAGGCACCGAGCATGTCCGATACCCTACTTGATTCCCGCAACCTGGCCTTCGAGCTTTATGAAGTGCTGGATGCCGAAGGCCTGACCCAGCGGCCGCGCTTTGCCGATCACAATCGTGAGACCTTTGACGCAGCAATCAACACTGCGCGCACCATTGCAGACAAGTTTTTTGCTCCGCATAACCGCAAGAACGACGAAAACGAGCCCCAGTACGTGGATGGTGCGGCCGAGCTGATTCCTGATGTGAAGCCAGCCGTTGACGCTTTCCTGGAGGCCGGTTTCCTGAACGCAACGCGCACCTTCGAGCAGGGCGGCATGCAGATGCCCAATCTGCTTTCCCAGGCCTGCTTTGCTCACTTCCAGTCAGCCAACATTGCGACGTCTTCTTACGCGATGCTGACCATGGGCGCATCCAATCTGATCGAAGCCTTCGGCAGTGATGAACAGAAAGAGCGTTTTTTGCAGCCCATGATCGACGGCCGGTTCTTCGGCACCATGGCGCTGACCGAGCCCCACGCAGGCTCATCGCTCTCGGACATCCGCACCAAGGCAGAACCTGCCGAAGACGGTAGCTACCGCCTCAAGGGCAACAAGATTTACATTTCCGGTGGCGATCATCCCCTGTCGGAAAACATAGTCCATATGGTGCTGGCCAAGCTACCCGATGCTCCTGCGGGCGTTAAAGGTATCTCGCTGTTCATCGTACCGAAATTCCTGGTCAACGATGACGGCACTGTCGGAGAGCGCAACGATGTCGCTCTGGCAGGTCTGTTTCACAAGATGGGCTGGCGCGGCACCACCTCGACCGCTCTCAACTTCGGTGAGAAAGGCGAGTGTGTTGGTTATCTGGTAGGTAAGCCGCACAATGGTCTGTCCTACATGTTCCAGATGATGAACGAGGCGCGTATCGGTGTGGGCATGGGCGCCGTGATGCTCGGCTACGCCGGTTACCTGTATTCGCTGGAGTACGCCCGCGACCGTCCGCAAGGCCGTCTGCCCGATGGCAAGGACCCGTCTTCGCCGCAGGTGTCGATTATCCAGCACACTGACATCAAGCGTCTGCTGCTGACCCAGAAAGCCTATGTGGAAGGCGCCTTTGACCTGGGTCTTTATGCTGCCCGTCTGTTCGACGACACCGAAACCCTGGAAACTGAAGAAGAGCGCAAGACCGCCCTGGAACTGCTGGATCTGCTCACGCCGATCGTCAAGTCCTGGCCGTCGGAGTTCTGTCTCAAGGCCAACGAACATGCAATCCAGATTCTCGGTGGCGCCGGCTATACGCGCGAGTATCCGGTCGAGCAGTACTACCGCGACAATCGCCTGAACCCGATCCATGAGGGCACCCATGGTATCCAGTCCCTGGATCTGCTGGGCCGCAAGGTAGCAATGAACAAGGGCGCCGCCCTCAAGCAGCTTTCCAGCCTTATTCAGGAGACCTGCAGCAAGGCACGCGAATACGACTCGCTGAACGAACTGCGCGAGCCACTTGAAAAGCTTCATGCGCATCTCGGCAAGGTGACCCAGGCATTGCTCGGCGACATGATGCAGGGCAAGGTCAACCAGGCGCTGGCCAACTCGGCCCTGTACCTGAATACCTTTGGCCACATGGTCATCGGCTGGCGCTGGCTGGAGCAGGCAGTACATGCCCAGCGCGGACTGGATTCGGGCAAGGCAGTGGATGCCGATTTCTACCAGGGCAAGTTGCAGGCCGCCCGATTCTTCCTTACCTGGGAAGTCCCCGGCTGCCATCACGCGTTGCAAATTCTCGACAATCGAGACGTGACCTGCATGGAAATGCAGGACAGCTGGTTCTGAGCCGACAGACGGTTCCGAATCCAGCCTGACGCGGTGTGACTTGAGCCACACCGCCAGCATCAGAAAAGGCCGCCCCTGTGCGGCCTTTTCTGTTTCTGCCTTCCCAAGCACCCACAGTAAGACTACGCTGCTCCCTGATCCATATTGCCTATCGGAAAGACATCCATGCTGCCTCGCTCCCGTGTCCTGCTGTCCTTCGTCCTGCTTGCGCAATTGCTCTTCGCTGGCACCGTCCTGGCGGCAAGCGAACTGGAAGAGACCCTGGACGCCGCACAGACGAAGCTCGAAGCGCTTGCCGCCAGCAGCATGCCCGACACGGAAAAACAGGAGCTGCAGGAGCTCTATCAGAACACTATCGATTTCCTGCAGAAAACCATAGCGACGGAGAAGGAGCAGGCCGAGTTGCAGGAGCAGCTCAAGAACGCTCCCGAGGAAGCCAGACGCGTACGCCAGCGCGCGGACAGCATCCAGCCGCGCACTGTCGAGGCGATCCGCGACAATTTCGAGAACCAGAGTCTGGAAGTGCTGCAAGCCCGGCTGACCGAAAAGGTCACCACCATGTTCGACTGGCAGAACCAGTTGACTGCTATCAACAGCGACCTGATCGCCGCCCAGACGCGACCGGAACGCACCCAGGCACAGGTGACTGCCAACCAGACCCGCAGCCAGACCATCGCCGAACAACTGCGAGCGCTGCAGCGCCAGGCCGACAGTCCACAGAAAGCCGCACGCCAGGCAATGCTGAAAGCCGAACAACGCAGCCTGGAGACCGCCAACAGTCTCTTGCGCCAGCAGCTGTCATTCAACAACGTGCTGCAGGATCTGGCCAGCCATCGCCGTACCCTGATGAGCCTGCAGATTGCCGATATAGAGAAGGAGGTGCAGGCACTCCAGGACGTGATCAACGACAAGCGACTGGGCCAGTCCGAGCAGACTGTCAGCGACACCACGGCAGAGGCATTACAGGGCGCCAGCAACCACGAACTCCTCAAGACCCAGGGCAGCCTTAACCGGCGGCTCAGCGAAGAGTTGCTCGCGGCCACCAGCGAAATGGGCGAACTGACGCGCAAGAACATCATCACCAAACAGCAGATCGACAGCGCCACCCAGGTCGAAGACGCCCTGGAACAACAGATCGACGTGCTCGAAGGCAGCACCCTGCTCTCACGCATCCTGCATCAGCAAAAGCAGGCCCTGCCCTCTGTGCGCCTGGATACTCGCATCGCCGACCGCGTGGCAGATCTGCGTCTGCGCGAATTCGAGCTCAACCAGCTGCGTGAACAGCTAGCCGATCCCGAGGCCTATCTGGCACAACTGCTGGCGCCGCTACCACCGGATCAGCGCGAACTGCTGGGCGATGATATTCGCAAGGTCATTGCCAGCCGAACGCTTCTGACCGAACAACTGAGCAACAACATCAGCACCCTGTTGAGCCTGGCGATCACATTACAGATCAACCAGCGGCAGCTGCAGCAACTCAGCAGCCAATTACGCCGCACTATCGACGATCAGCTGTTCTGGGTCGCCAGCAGCCGCCCGATCGACAAGGCCTGGGTACTCGCCCTGCCGGTCCAGATACAGACGCGGTTCGAAGACCTGAAACTGCCCGAAAGGATGCGCACACTGGCGGCGACCATCGGCGCTCGCTGGCCCGGTCCCGCCCTGCTGGTCATCCTGTTGGCCGTCTATGCCTGGCGCCGGCGTCGCTGGCGCGCCCAGCTGCGCGACATCAACGCCGATGTTGGCCATTTCCGCCACGACAGCAGCCGGCATACCCCCAAGGCACTGGGGCTGACCGCGCTTATCGTGCTACCGATGCCGATCATTTTCTGTGGCTTCGGTGTCCTGCTGCTGGCTGGCGACCCCACGCCCCTCCCTGCCCTGGGCGCAGCGCTGCTGAAGCTGGCCATTGCCTGGTTCGTACTGCACTTCCTCTACCGGGTGCTGGAACCCAATGGCATTGCCGTACGTCACTTTCGCTGGGAGAGCGAGCTGGTCACCCGGCTCCACCACCTGATCCGCAACGGCGCCTGGGTGCTGCTGCCCCTGGTACTGGTCATTGCCCTTGATACTGCCAACCCCGCGCACCTGGGCGATGACGTGATCGGTCGAGCCACCATGCTGATCGGCATGCTGCTGCTAAGCCTGCTGCTGGGGCGGGTCATGTGGAAAACCGAACCGCTGTACCACTCGAGATTGCTGCACATTGGCGCCACACTATTGCTGGTACTGGCGCCGCTGGCGCTGGCAGGCATGTCGTTCTGGGGCTATCACTACACCGCCATACGACTGGCCGATCGCTTTTTCATAACCCTTTATCTGATTGCCGGCTGGATGGTGGCCCAGGGTACGGTCTCACGCAACTTGAACGTTGCCGGACGCCGTCTGGCCTATCAGCGCGCGCTGAACAAGCGCCAGGCAGCACCTGCCCGTGAGACCCAGGATGCGGAAATGGGGGTGGAGATCCCGGAGATGGATATTCGCCAGATCAACCAGCAGTCCCTGCGCCTGGCGCGGCTGATCCTGACCATCGTCTTCGCAGTTCTGGTCTATCTGACCTGGGCGGACCTGCTCAGTGCAACCTCCTATCTCGAATCGGTGACCCTTTGGGAGTACAACAAAGGCACCTCGGACAACCCGCTGATGGCACCGATCAGTGCCGGGGATGTACTCGTGGCCCTGATCATCGTGATTCTCACGATCGCGCTAGCACGCAACCTGCCCGGCCTGCTGGAAATACTGGTGTTATCGCGGCTGAACCTGCGCCAGGGTAGCAGCTATGCGATCACAACCCTGCTCAGCTACGTTATTGTCAGTGTCGGCGTGGTCTACGGCCTGTCCGCCCTCGGCGTCAGCTGGAACAAGCTGCAGTGGCTGGTGGCAGCGCTGAGCGTGGGACTGGGGTTTGGTCTGCAGGAGATCTTCGCCAACTTCGTCTCGGGTCTGATCATCCTGTTCGAGCGCCCGATCCGCATCGGCGACGTGGTAACCATTGGCGATCTGTCCGGCACGGTAAACCGTATCCGTATTCGCGCCACCACCATTACCGATTTCGACCGCAAGGAAATCATCGTCCCGAACAAGACATTCGTTACCAGCCACCTGATCAACTGGTCCCTGTCGGACACCGTTACCCGGGTGATCATCAAGGTCGGCGTGGCCTACGGATCAGATCTGGCCAAGACCCGAGAACTGCTTTTGCAGGCAGCCAGAAACAACACCCGAGTGCTGGATGATCCGGAACCACTGGTATTGTTCCTGGCCTACAACGAGAGCACCCTTGACCATGAACTTCGGATTCATGTGCGCGAACTGATCGATCGCAATATGGCCATCGACGAAATCAATCGGGAAATCGACAGGCTCTTTGCTGCCAACGGAATCGAAATTGCCTTCCGTCAGCTGGATGTCAACCTGCGCACCAGTGCAGGGCTGGACAAACTGATTTTCAGCCAGCGCGAGAGCCGGCGACCTGATCAGCAATCCGACTCGGACCCGGTGAAGCCGCAAAGCGACCCCGACACACCGTCCAGCAATAGGAAAGAAGCAAAGCCGGAGTCCCCGGACAGCGAGTCGGCGTTAGGAGCCGGCCCGGACAACCCCACGGTCTGAGCTTACCGGTTCAGACCGATTCTCACAGATCCCTGCTTGAAGCGAGCACGGCCGAGCAAGCACAATAGCCGCCTTTCCTCTATCGAGTGTGTTGAGTCATGCCCAGAGCCGCAGAACTGAAAAAAGGCCAGATCGTGCAGATCAATGGTCAACCCTATATCGTGTCGCAGATCGACGTGAAAAGCCCCTCCTCACGCAGCGGTACTACGCTGTACAAGGTGCGTTTCAACCACGTGCAGACCAAGCAGAAGCTCGATCAGAGCCTGACCGGCGATGACATGCTCGCCCCCATCGATTTCCAGAAGCGAGCCATCCAGTACCTGTATCAGGACGCCGATGGATATACCTTCATGGATAATGAGGATTTTGCCCAGTTCACGCTCAACGCCGAGCAGATCGAAGATCAGATCGACTATATTTACGACGGCGTCGACGGGCTCTACGGGCTGATTGTCGAAGGCAATCTGGTTGGGGTCGAGCTGCCCGCTGTGGTGGAAATGCCTATCGAGGAAACACCCCCGGCGATCAAGGGCTCTTCTGCCAGCGCCCGCACCAAGACCGCCCGCTTTGCGACCGGCCTGGAAATCCAGATACCCGAATATCTGGAAACCGGTGAAGTTGTGCGCATCAATACCGAATCCGGAAAATTCATGTCCCGCGCCTGACGCGGCAACAGGAGCTACCTAATGAGTCAATCACCACTGGTTATCGATCCGCCCGGTCAGGCTGATGCCTGTATTATCTGGTTGCATGGACTGGGTGCCGACCGCTACGACTTCGTGCCGGTCGTCGACGCACTGAATCTGCCCGCTGGCCACGGCCTGCGGTTCATTTTCCCACAGGCTCCTACTCGCCCCGTTACCATCAACGGCGGTATGCCAATGCCTAGCTGGTACGACATCATCGGTATGTCTCCGGCACGTGCAATCAGCCAGGAACAACTGCAGGAATCGGCCGATACGGTCCGCTCGATTGTCGACGAGCAAGTCGCCAAGGGCATCAAGATCGAACGCATCATCCTTGCCGGATTTTCCCAGGGCGGCGCGGTGGTTCTGCACTCGGCACTGCAGTCGGGACTGGCACTCGCCGGCGTCATGGCACTTTCTACCTATGGCCCGACAATCGAGGACCTGCTCGGCGAGACAGACAAGAAGCTCGACATGTTCTTTGCCCACGGTCGTCAGGATGCGATGGTCCCCCACGCCATGGGTCGGCTGGCCCACGATCTTGTAGAAAAAGCCGGGCATCGGCCGCAATGGCACGATTACAACATGGGCCATGAAGTCTGCCCGCAGGAGATCTCCGACATCAATACCTGGTTGCGGCAGCGCCTGAGCTTCTGATAATCAGCTTTTGCGCCCCGGCAGATATTGGTCAAAAAACGACCTGCCGGGGCTTCGCGAAAACTCCCCCGTGCTTTACACTGGCCGGTGATCATTCAAACGCCATGTAGAGAGATGCCTGTGCTGAAAGCACTGAAAAAGCTGTTTGGGGCCGCAGATGCCCCCGTCGATAAAAACCAGCAACCCTTCCGCGAAGATTCCAGCACCACTGCCAATAGCCACACTGGCGCAAAACCAAAGCCGGAAGAGAGTGGTTCACGGTCACGCCAGCCTTCAGCCAACCAGGCACGCAAGGAATCCAGGCCGCCACGGGGCACGTCGCCCCAGAAACCAACACCCCCAAGGGCCGAGAGTAGACCCGAAACAAAACCGCAAGAAAAGCCATGGTCCCTGTCAGAATTTGCCGTCGAACCCGCAGAAGGCAAGACCCGCTTCCACGACTTCCCTCTTCCCGACAGTCTTATGCAGGCCATTCAGGCCCAGGGCTTCAGCTACTGCACACCGATCCAGGCCCAGGTTCTGGGCAATACGCTCAAGGGACAAGATGCAATCGGGCGCGCCCAGACCGGTACCGGCAAAACTGCAGCTTTCCTGATTTCGACTATTACCCAGCTGCTGGAAACGCCACCACCGGATGAGCGCTTCATGGGCGAGCCACGGGCGCTGATCATTGCTCCGACTCGAGAACTGGTGATGCAGATCGCCAATGACGCGATCGGCCTGACCCGATTCTGCGGCCTGAATGTCATGTCCTTTGTCGGCGGGATGGACCTGGACAAACAGATCAAGCAGCTGGAAAAACGCCATTGCGATATCCTGGTGGCCACCCCCGGCCGGCTGCTGGATTTCTGCAACCGTGGTGAGGTGCATCTGGATCTGATCGAAGTGCTGATCCTCGATGAGGCCGACCGCATGCTGGATATGGGCTTTATTCCCCAGGTGCGTCAGATAATCCGCCAGACTCCGCGCAAGGGTGACCGTCAGACGCTGCTGTTTTCAGCCACCTTCAGCGACGACGTCATGAACCTGTCCAAGCAATGGACTCAGGACCCGGCTATCGTCGAGATCGAACCCGAGCGCGCCGCCTCGGCCAATGTCGACCAACAGGTCTACGCGGTCAGCAGTGACGACAAGTACACGCTGCTCTACAACCTGATCACCCAGTTAAACCTCAGCCGGGTGATGATCTTTGCCAACCGCAAGGACCAGGTCAGGCGCATCCAGGAGCGCCTGGTGCGCGATGGCATCAACGCTGCACAACTGTCGGGGGATGTCCCGCAGAACAAGCGGGTGCGTACTCTGGATAGCTTCCGCGATGGCAGCCTCCGTGTGCTGGTCGCCACCGATGTGGCCGGCCGCGGCATTCACGTTGACGGCATCAGTCACGTGATCAATTACACCCTGCCAGATGATGCCGAGGATTACATCCACCGTATCGGCCGCACAGGTCGGGCCGGCGCCAAGGGCACCTCCATCAGTTTTGCCTGCGAGGATGATGCCTTCCAGATCCAGCCAATCGAGGAGTTGCTGGGCAACAAGCTGGTCTGTATTCCCCCTGAAACCCACATGCTGCAGAAGGTCCCGGCCCGCAATCAGACGGATGCCGAAAGAGCCGCAAGCGACGCGAATGAGGCGGAGCAGGCTGCGGCTGCAGCCGCCAATCGCAAGCGCGCAAGCGGTGGTGATCGGCAACGCCGCCGATAGACCAGGCAACATTCGGTAGCTAAAAAACCCTCTCCAATCCTGGCTGCGCCTTGCAGCCAGGTATCTCAGCCATTAGGGTTCCTGCCTCAATTCAGGCGACTGCAATGCAGTTGGAGCAAGGTGTCGATCGCTTTGCGTCCCGTCACGTGACGAGCCCCGACAGGAGTTACCCATGCTGAAAAACCGAGTTTCAAATATTCTTGCTCTAAGCAGCATTGTCCTCGTGGGGGCCGGCTGCGCCAAAAATCAGCCTACAGCGGCCGACATGATGCGCGACCATGCTGCGGTACAGGGCGCCGAAGTGGCGATCAAGCAGAATCTGGCCAAGGACTGGGAGGAAGGCACCAGGCTGATCGTGACGGGCGAAGAGCGTGTGGAGGAAGCCAGGAAAGACATCCGCCAGGCGGAAAAAGAGCTGCGCGATTCACGCAAGGAGCTGCAGAAAGGCCAGCGGGAAATAGATCGTGGCACCAAGCTCAAGGCCAGCAGCGAGCGGAAATTTCGTAGCGAATTCCCTGAAAGCTCCCTGACTCTCTAACTGATTCGGAGCTGGTATTGGCGGTGTCATACTCGCTTTGATACCGGCTTCGACCACCCTACCCTGCAGCACGGCCTATCAATATAACGGGTTTTTCCGGCCCCTGAATATGCCCGTTGGTCTATTCGCAAAATATTCCCAAATTGCCGTTTCCACGCTTGTGAATGTCATCCCAAGTGCGCTATAAATTTCTTAACCGGCCGATTTCTGCAGGTGATCCCTTGATACCTGCAGACCGATTGAGCCGGTCCTGCGGACTGCCAGACGCTGCCACAGGCGACTGATACAGTTACGGATATACCGCTCCTGCGAGGTGCCAGCTTATGGAAGCGTGCGGACCAACCCGACACACCTTCTACGTCCTCGATACCAACGTCCTGATCCACGATCCAAACGCCATCCTCAACTTCGAAGAACACCACGTCATCATACCCATGACTGTTCTGGAAGAACTCGACAAGCTCAAATCCGGAAAAACCAGTATTGCAGCAGATTGTCGGCAGGCCATTCGCCTGATCGATCTCACGCTTGCCGACGCACCGCCAGAGCTGGTTGAAGAAGGGGTGCCTATTCAGCGTGGCAAATTGGGTAACAATGGCAGTCTGGCGATTCTCATGGACCGCAATATCATCCCCGCCCATTGCCTGCCCAACGACTTGAACGATAACAAGATCATCAACCAGCTCTGCCACTTGCAGAGTCGTCATCCCGATGTCCGTGTTGCACTGGTATCCAAGGACATCAATATGCGACTCAAGGCACGTGGCTGTGGCATTGATGCGGAGGATTATCATACTGATCAACTGGTCGACGATATTGCGCTGCTGGCACGCGGTTACCACGAGGTAGCGGGTTCATTCTGGGATACAGTCAACCGCGTGGAAACTCACCAGCGCCTGGGCAAAACGGTCCATGAAGTCCAGTTAATGGCGAAAATGCCGGGACTGCACATCAACGACTTCATCATTGACGGACAAGGATTTATCGGTTGGGTGTCCGCCATCGATGGAGACCGGGTAGTGCTGCGTGATCTACACCAGGAGCCGCTTCTGCATCAGGAGGCATGGGGGCTGCATCCAAGGGATATCTTCCAGGCTCTGGCCATGTATGCCCTGCTCGATCCGGACATCCATCTGGTCAACCTGACCGGGGCCGCTGGCTCGGGCAAAACCATCCTGGCGCTGGCCGCAGCCATAGAGCAGACGATGGTCAGTAAAACCTATCGACGCATCATCGCCACCCGAAGTACCCAGGGACTGGATGAAGATATTGGTTTTCTGCCAGGGACCGAAGCAGAAAAAATGGAACCCTGGCTGGGCGCGATTACCGACAACCTCGAAGCGCTGCATATGGACGATGAAAGTACCCACGGCAGCGTGGAATACATACTCGATCGCGTTCCACTGCAATTCAAGTCACTGAACTACATTCGAGGGCGAAGCTTTCAGCAGAGCTTTATTCTGATCGACGAAAGTCAGAATCTCACTCCACACCAGATCAAGACCATCATCACCCGAGCGGGAGCCGGCTCCAAGGTGGTTTGTCTGGGCAACCTCGCGCAGATCGATACCCCATACCTCAATGCAACAAGCTCTGGCCTGACCTACCTCACCGAGTGCTTCAAGGATTTTCCCCACGGTGTGCATATCCATCTACAGGGTGTTCCCCGTTCGGTACTGGCCGAGTATGCGGAAACGCACCTTTAACAGCAGCAAGAGAGCTCTTTCTGGTTTCCCTGGGTCGAGTCAAGGCCCAGAGAAACCAGTAGCTTTCGCTCTACACACATCCTTTGAAGCCTGCAGATTGCCCCTATAAACCACGCCTATCAGCCCAATACAGAGCACGCCCCCAATCAATCCGGCATAATATCCATCAGTCCGATATGGAGGTTTATATGCTGTTGGTTATTTCGCCTGCCAAAACCCTTGATTACGAAACACCCCCGGTTACCAGCACCCACAGCAAACCGCGTTTTTTGGAATACAGCCGCGAGCTGATCGATATTCTCCAGGAGAAGTCACCGCAGGACATTGCCAAGCTGATGTCTCTTTCCGACAAGCTCGCCAGTCTCAACGTGGCTCGTTATGGCAGCTGGAGTGACCAGTTCACCAAGGAAAACAGCAAACAGGCACTGCTTGCATTCAAGGGTGACGTCTACACCGGCCTGGCTGCCGAGGATTTCTCCGAGGAAGACTTTGATTTCGCCCAACAACATCTGCGCATGCTTTCCGGGCTCTACGGCATCCTGCGCCCGCTGGATCTGATGCAACCCTACCGGCTGGAAATGGGCACCAAACTGGAGAATGCGCGCGGCAAGGACCTTTACAGCTTCTGGGGTGAGCACATCAGTGAGTGGCTGAACGAGGACCTGAAAAAGCAGGGAGACGACGTGCTTTTGAACCTGGCCTCTCAAGAGTACTTTGGAGCGGTCAAACCCAAGCAGTTAAAGGCGCGGGTGATCGATACCGTTTTCAAGGATCAGAAAAATGGCGAGTACAAGATCATCAGCTTCTACGCGAAGAAGGCGCGCGGCCTGATGGCTCGCTACGTGATCAAGGAGCGCTTGAAGGACCCTGAACAACTGAAAGCTTTCGACCTGGACGGCTATTACTTTGATACCGCCAGTTCGACCGCGGACAAGCTTGTATTCCTCCGCGACGAGCGGCGCTGAGAAATGCCCAGCCCTGCAGCTCGACCCTAGACCGCGGCAGTGGCGGGACCTGCAGCGCATTCAGCCTTAACGGGTAAATGGCGGAATACCAGGTAATGTGCCAAAACCTGCTCTGGCGCTTCTACCTGGGGATAGTGGCCAATGCTCTCCAGCAACACCACATCAGCAGCCGGAATCAACTCCCGGTAACGTTCGGCCATGTGCTTTCCCGAGACAGGATCTACCGCTCCGTCGATCAACCGCAACGGCACATGACTATGCTGCATAGCCTGCAACCAGCGCTCGCGCTGCACCTTGCGCTCGGCTATATAGCGAATCAGCAGATGCATGACGGCCCGACCCTGATTGAATTCGATCATGCGCCAGAACGCATCCAGCTCGGTTTCATCGGGCTGAGTTTGTGGACCGAATATGTTGCCGAACGTCTGCGCCATACGAGCCCTGCCGTAGAGCCGGCCGATGAGAAAGCCAAGGGGACTCATGAGCAGTTTTTGCATCAATACCGGGTGATGGGTTTCCGGAAAGAGCCCGCCATTGAGAAAGCAGACTGAGCCCAACTTGCGCGGACCTGAGCGGTCCCGTGCCAGCAACTCCTGGGCGACGCTGTCGCCGTAGTCGTGGGCCAGTATGTGATAACCGCCCACATCAAGGTGATCAAGAACTGCCTGCAGCAGATCGGCCTGGTCCAGCAAGCTGTACTCGTAATGGCGAGGCTTGGCGGAAAAACCAAAACCGATCATATCGACTGCAATCACTCGATAGCATGCAGCCAGCTCGTTCCACAGATAATGCCAATCCCAGGACCCGGAAGGAAAACCGTGGATCAGCAGTAACGGCTCACCGTTTCCGGCCGACCAGTAGCGAACCCGCTGCCCCCGGTACTCAAGTTCGCTCCCCCTGGCTACCCATTCATCCAGGGGGATCCCAACAGCGGTGCGCACCAATCAGTGATCGAAACCGGGGTTCACGCGCTGCAGTTTACGCAGCAGCGCAGGCCAGGCAATGTTGCCACCAGCGCCCCGGGTTACCTTGCGCATACTTTCCTTCGCGCCATCGAGAATAGCCTGCGGTATGGTGATCAGCTCGCCGCTCCCTGCCTGGGCAGCAATCTGTATTTCACAGCAACGCTGCAGCGTGTACATGCCCAGAAATGCTTCGGCCACCGACTTGCCACAGGTCATCAGACCATGATTGCGAAGTACCATGGCATTGGTCTTGCCCAGATCAGCCTGCAGACGGGCCTTCTCTTCGTCGTTCAAGGCCACACCCTCATAATCGTGATATGACAGGTTGCTAAGCACAAAGATAGATTGCTGGGAAATTGGCAGGATGCCTTCCTTTTGTGCAGAAACACCGACGCCCGCGGCGGTGTGTGTATGCAATACACAGGCGGCGTCGTGGCGTACTTCATGCACCGCACTGTGTATGGTAAAGCCGGCCGGATTGATGTCGTAGGGCGTGTCCATCAACTTGTTGCCCTGCAGATCGATCTTGACCAGATTGGATGCGGTCATTTCCTCGAACATCAGGCCGTAGGGATTTATCAGGAAATGCTCGGTTCCGGGGATCTTTGCCGACACATGGGTAAAGACCACGTCGTCCCAGCCGTACATTGCGATCAACCGATAGCAGGCCGCCAGATCAACACGGGTCTGCCACTCGTCGGCACTGACCTGATCTTTCACGTCCACGACCGGAAGGGGTTGTATTGCATTCATCGTGTCAATCCTCGTTCTGTTGGGTTTGGGCTACGCACACAGGAGACAACTTGCGGCATAATTGGGCAAATCAATAACAAGGAGTGTAAGGCGTGACAGAGAGAAGGACTGTCAAGCACTTTACAGTGTCCCCGGCACCCGACGCTGCAGTGTTCCGCGACCTGTTGCTGCGTAATCGGTGGCTACGCGATCTCCCGCGTGATTCCCTGGACGATATGGCTGCGCTGGCTCGCTTGCTTCGACTTGACGACGGACAGCTGCTGCATGCCAAGGATGATCCCGCAGACGGCCTCTATGGTGTGGTCAGCGGTACCATTAAGGTTAGCAGCACCGGGCTGGATGGGCGCGAAGCCGTGCTGACCGTGCTGAGTCCGGGTAGCTGGTTCGGTGAAATCTCATTGTTCGACGGTTTGCCACGGACACATGACGCCCACGCCAACGGACTTACCGAGCTGATAATGATTCCACGCCGGGGGTTTCAGGACCTCCTTGATCGACGACCGGAGCTGTATCCGCATTTCATGCAGTTGCTTTGCCGACGCATTCGGCTGTCGTTCGCGATGCTGGAAGACAGCGCACTTCTGCCGCTGTCCTCGCGATTGGCAAAACGACTACTGATGCATGCACACAATTACGAGCAGACCGACCAGGGAACCAACCAGGCCACCATCCAGTTGTCACAGGAATCCCTGGGACTGATGCTCAATAGCTCCCGGCAAAGCATCAACAAGCTGCTTAAACGCTTGGAACAGGCCGGCTGGCTGCGCATCCATTACGGCCAGATCGTAATCCTGGACGAAGCAGCACTGGCAAGCCTGGCCCGTGGAGAGGTGGCCTCAGAGATCTAGGCCCGAGGCTTTATCGACTCGATAAGCTGGTCCAGCCAGGGCTCGGCATCCAGCTCGGGGGATACTGTCTCGCTCGCATCCAGACGCAACATCGGCAACGCTTCTACCGCCTGCAACTCAACAAGCAGCTCTCGCAACTGCTCGCCCCCCTGACAGAATGTATCCCCGTAAGCCGAATCCCCCAGACCGATGACAGCGAAGCGCTTGCCGGTCAGCAATGGAAAGCGATCTTGCAGCTCAATAAAAAAGGGTACGAACGAGTCCGGCAACTCCCCCATGCCAGTGGTTGAAACGCAGCCCAGGATAATATCCGGAGCCGCATCAAGCAGAGCATCCACAGTCGCCGGCTGGATTCTCGACACATCCAGACCAGCGTCGCGACACCTCAACACAGCCTCATCCGCAACAAGATCAGCGGTGCCGTAAACCGAACCACTCAGTACAGCCAGTCGCATGTTCACCTCCACGTTGACGGTGCAAAAGCGCACATTATGCCCCACTCTTTGCCCATCGGTGCTGTGGACAGCGCCAGATGTTGCTATAGAATGTGAACACACATACGGAGAACGCTGTTGCAATGATCAATGCCAAACTACTGCAGCTCGTGGTTGATGCGTCCAATGATGGAATTGTGGTTGCCGAGCAGGAAGGCGATGACAACATCCTGATTTACGTCAACAAGGCTTTCGAGCGCCTGACCGGATACGAGACCGATGAGATCCTCTATCAGGATTGCCGGTTCCTGCAGAAGGAAGACCGCGATCAGGATGGTCTGCGCGCCATACGCGACGCGGTAAAAAACGGGGAGCCTTCCCGCCAGATTCTGCGTAACTATCGCAAGGATGGAACACAGTTCTGGAACGAGCTATCAATCACTCCTGTTTACAACCAGGCTGACCAGTTGACCTACTACATTGGTATCCAGAAGGATGTAACCGAACAGGTTGAGGCTGAAAAGAGGGTGGCCGTGCTGGAAAAAGAGGTAGCTGAGCTTCGCGCCCGTTTGAAGTAGCCGTTGCAGGGATATCGAATCCTGTTCAGCTCGTTTAAAAAACCCCGGTAGCCCAAAAGGGGAAGATGGCTACCGGAGTGCGCAGCTTTGAAGAAACATCCTCGCATTGCTGCAAGGCATGTACATAAGCTATACAAGAATAGCCTTCTTGTACAGCTGCTAGCGTAACCAGATATTCCAGAACCTTAAGTTAACTGTGCGGCGTATCCAGGCGCCCCGCCAACAAGTTGCGTACCTGGGTAACCATTTCTTGCCCGTGGACTGCAAGCACCGTTATTCCCGCCCTCTCCAACTCAACAGGCTGGACTTCACAAAGGGGGCCAGTCACTGCAACCTGACAGGTAATTGACTGCTCCAGTCGAGGCAGTCCCCTGCTGAGGGCGTCTGCGTCCAGAGCGTTGTTACCGTAAAGCAGCAATAAGTCGCAGCCCGATTGCTCGACCATTGCGGCCAACTCCGCATACGAAGAGACATCCGGAACCAGGGTCACATTCGCGTCAGCTTCAGCAGCAAGGGCCGCATTGACTAGAACCTCGAACTCCTCGCCACTGCCGGGCAGGGCCGCCAGCAATACGGTGGGCAAGGCTGGCCGCAGATAACCAATGCGCTGAAACAAACGGCCACGCATAAACGCATCCATGAATGACCACTGGCCGGAAACCCCATTTGGGCCGGCTTTATCACGAAACAATTGCCACACCGGCAACACGATGTCGCGCAAAACAGTCGCAACCGGAAAGCTGGAGTGGACCTGGCCGTAGACACCATCGAGTCGAGCCAGATTGACGCTGTTCACAGCGTCAACCAACTTCGCCTGCCATTCCCTCAATCCGGCTGAATCATCGGCATTCGCTGAATCATGTTCGACGGCAGAGGTTTGGCTGGCGGCCACTTCACGGTCAATAATCGAAGCAACCTTGCTTACCGCCACACCGCGATCAATCCAGGCAGTAACCTTGCGCACACGCTCAATGTCGGCCATGGAATACAACCGGTGACCACTATCGGTCCGATGGGGAACCAATAACCCGTAGCGGCGCTCCCAGGCGCGAAGCGTAACCGGATTCACACCCGTCAGGCGCGATACTTCACGTATCGGATAAAGATCTTCGCCCTCCAGTTCCGCATCAAGGGCTGCATAAATCGGGTCGTTGGTTTTGGTCATATCTGTTTACAGAGGAAGTCGGTATCACGGCCGTTTACGTTTGCGGAAACCGCATCCGGCCCGTTAGATTGCAGCTCTATTGTACAGAACTTGCGCAACAGCAAAAGCCTGTACATCCGCACTCTTCCGCAAAACGGAGCAATCACGTGCAAATCAACAACCCCGAGTGGCCTCTCACGTTGTTTTATGACGGGGAATGCCCCCTGTGTCTGCGCGAGATACGCATGTTCGAAAAACGTAATGGCCAGGGCAGACTAGAACTGGTGGATATAGCGGAACCTTCCGTCGAGCCTTTGCCAGGACTTACACGGGCGAACATGCTCGACTGTCTGCATGCGCAATTCAACGACGGCCAACTGGTTACGGGCATAGACGCCACTTACTGGAGCTACAAGTCAGTAGGACTGGGCTGGCTGGTTGTACCTCTCAGGTGGTCGTGGGCACGCCCGTTCTGGCAGTGGGCATACCGACAATTCTGCCGTCTTCGCCCGGCACTCGCCCGCATCGTACCAATGCCGGGTTCCGATGCTGCTGCCACCTGCGATAGCGACCGATGTTCTCCGGGGAAAAAGCACGATTAACGTCCGATCACCTCATCCTGCGCAACGGTTACCTGTAATACAGGTGGCACGATGCCAAGTCGACGCAGCGAGCTTTGCAGTTTTGCCAGCGATAGCCAGTACTTCGGTCTGCGACCGCTACTGGCTACCATAGCTGTTCCTGCGCCCCTAGTGACCACTCGCACTGCGTAACGATTCAGGCCGCTATGCGTGATAATATTGATGTCCAGTACTTCACCAGCTTGATGGGCGGCGCCGAGTTGTTTGAGATTCATTTGGTTTTCCTGATCTGAGCATACGGAAGCGGCTATTTATCCGACTTGTACTGTACAAGAAGCAAATAGCAATACTAATATACTGTACAGATATCTAATCTCGTATAACTTTAGTCGAGGATTTGGTCGCTCGGTCCGTTGCCGCTTTACCCCCGGACCGAGCGACCGAATCCTAACCCTGAACAAGAGAAGCACATGACGGTCAGCAAAACCATTCTGATTACCGGGGGAGCACAGCGTGTAGGATTGCACTGCGCCAGACGCCTGGTTGAAGATGGCTACAGGGTGATCATAACCTGCCGCACCCTGAGGCCCGAATGGCGGGACCAGCCGCTGAGCGGAATCGACGTCATGCTTGCGGATTTTTCAACGATCGCAGGTATTGAGGATTTCTTGATACGTTTGCGGCAGCAGGCCCCCACGCTAAGAGCAATCATCCATAATGCGTCGCTCTGGCTGGACGACCATCAGGGCGCAGAGGCCATGAGTCAGATGTTCATGGTGCATGTACAGGCGCCTTTCCTGATCAACAGAGCAGCTGAAGTCCTGCTGGACCCTCACCAGGTTACAGATATCATCCACCTGACCGATCACGTAGCCCAGCGCGGCAGCAAGAAACATATGGCTTACTGCGCCAGCAAGGCGGCCCTTGAAAACCTCACGCTATCTTTCGCTGCCCAACTGGCACCAGGCGTCAAGGTTAACTCGGTAGCCCCCGCCCTGATCATGTTCAACACCGACGATGACGAAGAATACCGCCGCAAGACCCTGGCAAAATCGGCGCTGGGCATCGAGCCCGGACCGGAGGTAGTTTACCAATCCATCCGCTATCTGATGGATAACACCTATATAACAGGTACCAGCCTGACCCTGAACGGCGGCAGACACCTGAAATGACCCCGAAGAGACTCCTCAGATGAGCCTAGAAAACCTCACCCGCAATTACCATGACATTATCGCCAACCTGGGCGAAGATCCCGAGCGAGATGGGCTCAAAGGCACACCACAGCGTGCCGCAAAGGCAATGCAGTTCCTGTGCCGGGGGTATGATCAGTCGCTTGAAGAAATAGTCAACGGCGCGCTGTTCGCCTCAACCAACGACGAGATGGTGATCGTCAAGGATATCGAGCTCTATTCTCTGTGTGAGCACCACCTGCTGCCATTTATCGGCAAGGCCCATGTTGCCTACATCCCGACTGGCAAGGTCATCGGTCTCTCCAAGGTTGCTCGAATCGTCGACATGTATGCTCGACGCCTGCAGATTCAGGAAAACCTCACCAGGGAGATTGCCGAAGCCCTGCAGTCGGTGACCAACGCCAAGGGCGTGGCAGTAGTGATCGAGGCCAAGCACATGTGCATGATGATGCGTGGCGTGGAAAAGCAGAATTCTTCCATGCATAGCTCAGTGATGCTCGGCGCCTTCCGCGAATCATTCAACACCCGGCAGGAATTTCTGCAACTGATCGGACGATGAGCATGAGCAAGCTGACACCAGGCATGGCGCGTATCCGGGTCAAGGATCTGCGCCTGCGCACTTACATTGGTATCAAGGAAGAAGAGATCCTCAATCGTCAGGACGTGGTCATCAATCTGACCATTCTTTATCCGGCGGCCGAGGCCGTGGAGGTCAACGAGATTGACCAGGCCCTCAACTACCGCACCATTACCAAAGCCGTCATAAGGCATGTCGAGGAAAACCGCTTTGCTCTCCTTGAACGCCTCACCCAGGAGATTCTTGACCTGGTGATGGCGCATGCAAAGGTGAGATACGCCGAGGTTGAAGTCGACAAGCCCCACGCATTGCGCTTCGCCGAGTCCGTCTCGATTACGTTAAGCGCCCAACGGGACGCCTGACTGGCGAATGATTGCTGCCGGTGCGAGGTGTCAGTATGATCCGAGCCAGCATCCAATTGCCGTTTAAACACGCGGAGCAGAGCATGACCAAGCAAGAGCGAATCGAACTGGAAGCTGCAGCATTTCGTGATCTGCTAGCCCATCTGAACAGCCGCAAGGATGTTCAGAACATTGAGCTGATGACACTGGCCGGTTTCTGCCGCAACTGTTTATCAAAGTGGTACAAGGCGGCAGCCGATGACATGGACATCGAACTGAGCATGGACCAGGCCAGGGAAGCCATCTACGGCATGCCCTATGCTGAATGGAAGTCCCGCTACCAGAAGGAAGCAAGTCCGGCGCAGCAGGCTGCCTTTGCCAAAACCCAAAGCGGGGCCGACAAACCGTGAAACCGCAAGAACTGCTCGATCTGCTCGGAACCCCAGGTCATTGCTTCGCCGACACACTCAGCTTTATTGACAGCTACTACCTGTATCAACCCAGCGGCTTCGACAATGGCCCGGTCCGCAATAACGCAGGAGAGAATCAGGGCTCTTGCAAGGTACTGGCTATGGCACTGGATCTTGGTCTAAACGACCTGCAAACACTGCAGTGCTTTGCTGAACATTATCAATCGGTTCTGGCAAGCCCGGATGGCCATGACCACGCCAATATACGTGCGTTGTGCGATCATGGCCTCGCTGCGGTCACGTTTGACTCATCCCCACTGATCCGGCGTTAAGCGCCGTTTGCCACAAGAAGCTGCGGAGCCCTGATGCCCACTCGACAACTTGATCCCGCCGGCGTCTTTCCGGCTACTTCCCTGGGTCGACGACTGATGGTCGCCGGCTATGATCTGTTTTTGCTGATCGCTGCCTGGATGGTCGTCACCTTTGCCTACCTGGGGATACATATTTTCTTTACGGGCGAGCAGGTCGCGCAACAACAGGCAGAGGCCGGTGGATTTATCGGTGACTACCTGCTGACGCTCATCATATTCGGCGTGAGCCTGCTGTTTTATCTGAGTTTCTGGACGCTCAAGGGGCAAACCCTGGGTATGCAGGTCTGGCGCATAAGGGTCCAGCAGCCCGGAGGCCTGTCTATTACTCGGCGTCAGGCAGTAATACGCTTCTTGGTCGCGCAGGTTGCCTGGCTCTGTGTGGGGTTAGGGTTTCTCTGGTCGATATGGGACCCGCAATCCCGTACCTGGCATGATATGGCCTCGGGCACCGAACTGGTCACCCTGCCCAAGGGCACATTCAAGAAGTAAGTGCGCCTGAGCAGACAGGCGACTAACCAGCCCGCTTCAGAAGTATTCCACCCAGCACGAAAAGCAGCAGAATCGGAGCCAGGACCGCCACCAGGGGTGAGAATCCGAACACCAGGCTCGAAGGTCCGAGCAGGTCCTGGATTATGCGGAAGCTGAACCCGACCAGCACCCCGGTAAATACCCGCTGTCCCAAGGTAACCGAGCGCAAAGGCCCGAACACGAAGGAAATTGCGACAAATACCAGGGCCAGGGTAGCCAGGGGCTGCAGCAGTTTTTTCCAGAAAGCCAGACGGTACTGTGCATTACTCAGATCCTGCTCAGCCAGATAACTCTGGTAATGCCAGATCCCGGAAAGGGATAGCACATCAGGATCAAGCACCACTACTCTCAGCAGCTCCGCCGACAGCAGCACATTCCAGCGCTCTTGCTCGCTGGTAACCACCTCACTTCGATCAGGTGCAGGAAAGCGCGTGGTCTGCACGTCCGCCATCAACCAGGTGCCATCCTCGACAACGGCTCGACTGGCAAAACTGGCTTCCAGCAACTGACGCTCTTCATCGAAACGATAGCGGGTAATACCCCGCAATGCGCCATCGGGCTGCACTGCATTGATGTGTAGAAAATCGTTCCCTTCGCGGTGCCAGAAACCCCGCGACTTGAAAGCCTGCTCCGTTCCCTGGGCTATGGCGCGGCGGCTCTCGGCGACGTTCTCGCTATAGGGTGCTGCGTACTCACCCAGCAACACACCCGCCACCAATACCAGCACCAGTGGTTTGAAGACGGCTGCGACGATGCGCGGAATCGATATGCCCGCCGCGCGCATGATAGTCAGTTCGGAGTTGCTCGCCAGGGTACCCAGACCTATCAGGCAGCCGATCAGAGCCGCCAGCGGCAGCATGTCGTAAAGCCGCCTAGGAAGGGTAAAAAGCGTATAAACCAAGGCATCCAGTGCACCGTAACTCCCTTCAACGTCATCCAGCTCACCGATGAAAGCAAAGAGCAAATCAAGCCCGAGCACAATCAGCGCCACAACCAGAATGCTGAACAGAACGGTGGAACCGATATGCCGATCAAGAATGCGCATGGCTGACCTCCCGAGGCGCTGGCTGGCGCATCAAAGCCTGTCGATTGAGCGCAACACCTATCAGCAGGAACAATACATGCACCCACCAAAGGCCCAGGGCCGGCGGTAGCTTGCCTGATTCCATCCAGCCACGAGCGCTGATCAACAATGCCAGGTAGGCCATATACAGCATCACAGCCGGCAGCAACTTCAGAAAGCGACCTTGTCGCGGATTGACTCTCGACAGGGGCACTGCGAAGAAGGCGACCACAAAGACCAGCAAGGGTATCGCCAGACGCCACTGCAGCTCCGCCTGCAAATCGATATCCGCTTGTCCAAACAGCGCCAATGTCGGCATGGCTTCGTGATCTGTCACCTCGGTAGCAATCTCTGGCTTGGGGAGCAACACGCCGTAGGTTTCATAGCTGATCACCCGGAAATCGGCCGACCCGGGCGTACCGTCGTATCGGTAACCGTCATACAACACCAGATAGCGGCTACCATCAGCATTCATTTGCTGGCGTCCAGATTCCGCTACCAGCACCCCTAGCTGTGTATCATCGGTGCCGCCAGCGCGCTCGGTAATGAAAAGATCCTGCAGTTGAGTGCGATCTTCCGACAACCCTCCGGCATAGGTCACTCGCTGACCACTGCCCAGAGACTGGAAGCGTCCGGCGGCCAGCGTATCGAATTCAGTCATCGCTGCCTGCTCATTCAATAACTGTTGCGTCTTCAGAACCCCCGCCGGCGCTACCCATAGACTCAGCAGCGCTACAACGGCAGCCACCACCAACGCGGAACCCTGGGTGTACCAGAGAATACGTCGGTCACTGAACCCATTGGCAGACAACACCGTCATTTCGCTATCCAGATACATTCGCCCATAGGCCAGCAGGATGCCGAGAAACATGCCTAACGGAAGAATAAGCACCACGAAGCCTGGCAGCCGGTAGCCCATGATGAGAAACAGCACACCGGGGTCGAGCTGACCTATAGCCGCCTGTGCCAGATACTTGATGAAGCGGCCGCTCATGATGATAAGCAGCAGCACCCCACTGACGGCGGTCAGGGTTATCAGGACTTCACGACTTAGATAACGAAAAACAATCACAATAACTTCCTTGGCCCCAGGCGCACGAATAAGCCAGAATGAGGGGATATCGAGTCTGGTTGCAAGCGCAACTCCGGTCACAGCGCATGGCAGTCCGACTCGCGGGCTGTATTATCAGTCAATAAACATCATTTGTCTTGGGGAGTACCAATGGACTTCAACGTCAAGCACGGCACACTGGAAACCATCAAGAGCGGCTGTCTGGTGGTAGCCATCAGCGAGGGAGCAACACTTGATGGCGCCGCTGCCGAACTCGACCGCGCCTGCAGCGGCCAGATCAGCGCCGCGATCAAGCACGGCGACATCACTGGCAAGAGCGGTCAGACACTGCTGCTGTTCGGTTTGCCGGGCATTACCGCGCAACGCATTCTGCTGGTGGGCCGTGGCAAGGAGGCTGAGCTCAGCGATCGGCAATTCCGCAAGCTGGTGCAGAAGGTCATTGCCACTCTGAAGGATGGAGGCGCCACCGACGCTCTGCTGACCCTTGCAGAGTTACCGGTGATAGGCCGCGATCTGTACTCGCGAACCCGCTTGATGCTGGAAACCCTCCGCGAGAGCCTGTATCAGTTTGACCAGTTCAAAAGCCAGAAAGCCACTAAACCGCGCCTGAAGAAGTGCCAGGTGTGGTCGGCTGACAAGGCCGATGCCGAGCAGCTCAAGCGAGCAGTGACTCACGCCCAGGCCATCAGCGACGGCATTGACCTGACGCGGACACTGGGTAACCTGCCCGGCAATGTCTGCACCCCTACCTACCTGGCCAATCAGGCCAAGGCGCTGGGCAAGACACACAAGGAACTCGAAATCGAGGTACTTGAAGAAAAAGACATGAAAGCGCTCGGAATGGGAGCACTTCTGTCGGTTAGCGCTGGCAGCGCAGAACCGGCCAAGCTGATTCGCATGAGCTACCAGGGCGGCAAGTCCAAGGACAAGCCACACGTTCTGGTCGGCAAGGGCATTACCTTTGATACTGGTGGCATCAGCATCAAACCCTCACCCAACATGGATGAGATGAAATACGACATGTGTGGTGCTGCCACGGTCTTTGGCGTCATGAAAGCAGCCGTGACCCTGCAGCTACCAATCAACCTCGTCTGCCTCGTTGCCGCTGCGGAAAACATGCCCAGCGGAACCGCCACCAAGCCCGGCGACATCGTCACCAGCATGTCCGGACAGACAATCGAAATTCTCAATACTGATGCGGAAGGCCGCCTGGTGCTCTGTGACGCCCTGACCTACGCCGAGAAGTTCAAGCCCGCCAGCGTGGTCGATATTGCAACGCTGACAGGCGCCTGTATTGTCGCCCTGGGCAGCAATGCGTCAGCTGTAATGGGTAACAATGAAGATCTGGTGCAACAATTGTTGAGCGCTGGCAAACAGGCAGATGATCGCGCCTGGGAACTGCCATTGTTCGATGAATATCAGGAGCAACTGGACAGCCCCTTTGCCGACATGGCCAATATCGGCGGCCCCAAGGCGGGCAGTATCACCGCCGGTTGCTTCCTGTCACGCTACGCCAAAGCCTACCCGTGGGCCCACCTGGATATTGCCGGTACCGCATGGATCAGTGGCGGCAAGGACAAAGGTGCCTCCGGACGCCCCGTGCCCTTGCTGATGCAATATTTGCTCAATCAAGCCGGCTGATGCCGGCAACCCGGCGAGCACCAGGCGGCAAGCTGTTCACCCAGCCTGCCGCTGGTACGTCGAGGTTGGTAGTTGGCTTGAAGCTTGTAACTTGAGGCTGCTTTTACAGTGACGCGTATCGATTTCTATCTACTGACCAGCACAAATCCAGACCTGCGCCTGGATTACGCCTGCAGGCTTGCCCACAAGGCCTGGAGCAAAGGGCATCGGGTGTATCTCAATTGTAGCGATTCTGTCCAGGCGGACGATATTGACCGTCTGTTATGGCGCTTCCGAGACGATGCTTTTTTACCCCACGCCCTGGCAGCGGATGATCCTGAGGAAGCCGTTGTTTGCGGCAGCGGGGAACCCCCGGTGACGCATAACGATCTGCTGATCAATCTGGCGGATACAACCGCCGACTCGTTCAGTCGCTTTACCCGAATGGCCGAGATCGTTATCGAGCACGACCCCGTGCGCCTGCCGGCACGTGAGCGATTTCGCTTTTACCGCGAACAGGGCTATCCTCTGCAAACCCATCAGATACGGACAGCGGGATGAATCATGGCGCAGCGCGACCCTTCGGAACCATCACGTCTGCTAAAGGATCTGGAGTCCATCCGCACCCTTCTGGACGAACCAACTGAAGCGGATGATTCTTCAGCGCCCCTGCCTGGCGTAGGCATACCCGAGACGCAATCCGGTGAAGATGCTCAACTGGATATTCCGCTCCTGCAGGACATCATTACCGATGCACCCGGCCTGGATCTCAGCAAGCCATTGACTCCGATCGTATCCGACGAGCCCTATCTGCCGGCCTCATCTGCCCCTTTTCCGCCTTTACCTGCCAGACCCGCCGCACCCAAACCCAACCCGTTTCTGCCATATGATCAACTTGCAAGACTGGCTGAGGAACGCGTACAACTCGACCGACTGATGGCCGGTCATATACCACCACCCCCGGCAAGCCCCTCCTCACGCCAAAGCACTCGTCGCGATAGTGTTCACACCGGCGCACGGGAAGTCCGCATGGAGGCGCGATTGCAGGCCGAGGCGCAGTTGATTCTGCAAGAAGTCATAGACGACCTGATGCCAACCATTGAAGCCGAGCTGCGCAATCGTTTGCAGGACAAGCTGCAACAGTTGGTAAGCGAACAACTTAAATAAGCACCTGCGGGCTGGGCCTCGAAGCCCCGCGCCCGCTATAATGCCCGCTTTTGCGCGATGATCCTGGCCTGCCCTGCTGCAACCGGCAACGCCCGTCGCCGACTGACCAATCGGATACCCAGCATACCCATGGACAAGACTTACCAGCCCCACGCTATCGAATCTTCCTGGTACCAGAACTGGGAGCAGAACAACTATTTCGCCCCCCAGGGTTCGGGCGAGTCCTACACCATTGCATTGCCGCCACCTAACGTGACTGGCAGCCTGCACATGGGCCATGGTTTCAACAACTCGATCATGGACGCACTGATCCGCTTCCGCCGTATGCAGGGCCGCAATACCCTGTGGCAACCCGGCACAGACCACGCCGGCATCGCAACGCAAATGGTGGTTGAGCGTCAACTCGGCGCACAGGGTCAGTCTCGCCATGATCTGGGACGCGAACAGTTTCTGGAAAAGGTCTGGGAATGGAAAGAAGAGTCCGGTGGTAACATTACCCGCCAGATTCGACGACTGGGTAGTTCGGTAGACTGGAGCCGCGAACGCTTCACCATGGACCCGGACATGTGCGAAGCAGTCAAGGAAGCCTTCGTGCGCCTGCACGAGGATGGCCTGATTTACCGTGGCAAGCGGTTGGTAAACTGGGATCCGGCGCTGCACACCGCGATATCCGACCTGGAAGTAGAGAACCATGACGACACCGGTTCGCTTTGGAATCTACGCTATCCGCTGGCCGATGGTGCCACCACCGCCGACGGCAAGAATTACCTGATCGTCGCCACTACACGACCGGAAACCATGCTGGGCGACACAGCGGTAGCAGTTAATCCGGAAGACGAGCGCTACCAGGCACTGATCGGCAAGTTCGTTGAATTGCCCCTGGTAGGCCGGCGTATTCCGATTGTCGCCGATGATTACTGCGATCCTGAGTTCGGCACTGGTTGCGTGAAGATCACCCCGGCCCACGACTTCAACGACTATGAAGTTGGCAAGCGCCATGCGATGCCGCTGATCAACATCCTCGACAAGGATGCGGCGATTCTGGCCCGCGCCCAGGTCTTCAATATTGACGGCAGTGTGAACAACGATGTGGACGCCAGCTTGCCTGCAGCTTATGCCGGGCTGGACCGCTTCGAGGCGCGCAAACGCATCGTCGCCGACTTTAAGTCCGCCGGCCTGCTGGAAAAGATCGAACCCCATGCCCTCAAAGTACCCAAGGGTGACCGCTCGGGTGTGGTGATCGAACCCTGGCTGACCGACCAGTGGTACGTGTCGACCAAGCCGCTGGCTGAACCGGCGATAGCCGCCGTGGAAGACGGCCGTATCCAGTTCGTGCCCAAGCAGTACGAGAACATGTATTTCAGCTGGATGCGCGACATCCAGGACTGGTGTATCTCGCGACAGCTTTGGTGGGGTCACCGCATTCCAGCCTGGTATGACGAAGCTGGCAATGTCTATGTTGGTCGTGACGAAGCGGAGGTCCGCGCCAAGCACAATCTGGGTGACGCGGTATTACGCCAGGATGAAGACGTACTTGATACCTGGTTCAGCTCCGGTCTCTGGACCTTCTCTACCCTCGGCTGGCCAGAGCAGACCCAGGCGCTCAAGACCTTCCACCCGACTGACGTACTGGTCACCGGCTTCGACATCATCTTCTTCTGGGTCGCGCGCATGATCATGCTGACCATGCACCTGATGAAGCACGAAGACGGCAGCGCCCAGGTACCCTTCAAGACGGTCTATGTCCATGGCCTGGTCCGCGATGGTCAAGGCCAGAAGATGTCCAAATCCAAGGGTAACGTGCTCGACCCGCTGGACATCATCGACGGTATCGATCTCGAGTCCCTGGTCACCAAGCGCACCAGCGGCATGATGCAGCCCAAAATGGCGGCGAAGATCGAGAAGCAGACCCGTGAAGAATTTCCCGACGGGATCGCAGCCTACGGTACCGATGCATTACGCTTTACCAACTGCTCGCTGGCCTCCACCGGACGTGACATCAAGTTCGATATGGGCCGGGTGGAAGGCTATCGCAACTTCTGCAACAAGATCTGGAACGCTGCTCGCTACGTAATGATGCAGTGCGAGGACAAGGATACGGGTACTGATGGCTCTCCCGTCGAATTGACCCTGGCCGACCGCTGGATCATTTCCGCCCTGCAGCGCACCGAAACCGAAGTGACTCGTCAACTTGATCAGTTCCGTTTCGACCTGGCTGCCCAGGCGCTTTACGAATTTATCTGGAACCAGTATTGCGACTGGTACCTGGAGCTGTCCAAGCCGGTTCTGTGGGACGAGAACGCTCCAGCAGAGCGCCAACGCGGGACACGCCGAACGCTGGTAAGGGTCCTGGAAGCGGCCCTGCGCCTGGCGCATCCGTTCATGCCCTTCATTACCGAAGAGATCTGGCAGCGGATCGCACCCATGGCAGGCAAAGGCGGCCCAACCATTATGTTGCAGCCCTGGCCGCAGCCCGACGAAAACCGCCTGGATGAAACCGCCGAGCAGGACATCGAGTGGCTCAAGGGGTTGATCCTGGGGGTACGTAACATCCGCGGCGAGATGAACGTGGCCCCCGGCAAGGAACTCGATCTGTTATTACGCAATGCCGGCAACGAAGACCTTCGCCGCTTACAGGAGAACGAGGCGTTTCTGAAAAAACTGGCCAAACTCTCATCAGTCAAGGTGCTGGCCGCGGGCGATGACGCACCCCTATCCGCCACTGCGCTGGTAGGCGAGCTAGAGGTCCTGGTACCCATGGCTGGTCTGATCGACAAGACCGCCGAATTGGCCCGTCTGGACAAGGAAATCCAACGTCTTGAAGGCGAAACCAAGCGCATCGGCGGCAAGCTTAGCAACGCCGGTTTCGTCGACAAGGCCCCGCCAGCGGTCATCGATAAAGAGCGCGGCAAGCTCGCCGATGCCGAGAAGGCCCTTGCCCAGCTCAGCGAACAACGCAGCCATATTGCCAGCCTCTAGGCTCAAAGCGGGCCGGATATCAATCCGGCCCGTCAGGCCTTCGCAACAGAAGAGATACCATGCCCATCGATAACAGCATCGTTCATCAGATTCACAAGAAGCCCGACGGCCAGCCCGCCAGCCTCAGCCTGCGCGACAGCGAACTGGCCAATTCCGAAGCGCTGGAGCAACTGCTCGCGGGCCTGATCGAAGCCTACAACAGCAAGCCGAACAAGGCCTGGGGCTATTTTCAGCCGGAAAGTGGTGCCTATCCGTTCAGTGGCTGGCTACAACAACTGGTCGACGGCGAGCAGGATTTTATTGGTTTCTCGAGCCAGGCAACCGAGCAATTGAAAACCCTGATGGAGGGATCAAACCTGGCACTGGGCGGCCATGTACTGTACATCCGCTACCGTCAGGGCATGACTGCGTTCCTGATTATTGCCCTGCTGCACCACACCGAGGGCGTTACCGTCACGGATAACCTGGAAGTCGCACAGGCGCGGCACCTGGATCTGTCGAGTCTGAACATGGCCGCACGGATCAACCTGACCGAATGGAAACAGAACGCCCAGTCGACCAAATACATTTCCTTTATCCGCGGACGCAGTGGCAAGCGCGTTTCGGACTACTTCCGAGACTTCATCGGCTGTATCGAAGGAGCCAATCCAGAGGAAGAAACCACCACCCTGCTCCAGGCCTTCAGCGATTATGTCGGCGAAGCAGACTTCCAGCCCGATGCTCTGCGCGACAAGACCAAGGCCATGAGTGGCTACGTCAACAGCCAGGCCCGCCAGGGCGAGCAGGTAGCGCTGGAGGAGCTCTCCGGGGTGATTGACGAAGAGCAGCCACGCGCTTTCTACGACTACATCCGCAACAAGGATTACGGCCTGTCCCCCGAGATCCCGGCGGACAAGCGCACCCTGAGCAACTTCATGCGCTTCTATGGCAAGGCCAATGGCCTGTCGATCAGCTTTGAAGCACATCTGCTTGGTGAGCAGGTGGAGTACGACGAAAGCCAGGATTCACTGGTGATCAAGCATCCACCCAAGGGGCTGGTACAGCAGCTGCGCAACAAGAAAGGTCGCTGACAGCGCAGCCGGTTTGGCTGATTGTGCAACAGGTCGCAGACACCGCGGCATAAATTGAGCACCATGGCGCAATGATCAGACAAACCCTGCTCGACACCTTCGGCTTCAGCCAGTTTCGCCCCGGCCAGGAGCCGGCCATCAACTCGGTGCTCGCTGGCCGCTCTGCAGCGGCAATCTTCCCGACCGGCTCCGGCAAATCTCTGTGCTATCAGTTACCTGCCCTGCACCTGCCACACCTGACCCTGGTAGTTTCGCCGCTGCTGGCGTTGATGCAGGATCAATTGCAGTTCCTCGAGCGCCATGGCATTGCCGCCGGCAGTATCGATTCTGCACAGGACCGCGAGCAAGCCAACCGGGTCATGGCCAGTGCGCGCAATGGTGAACTGAAGATCCTGATGATCTCGGTCGAGCGACTCAAGAACGAGCGCTTTCGCAACTTCATCCAGCAGGTTCCAATCTCACTGCTGGTTATAGACGAAGCACACTGCATCTCGGAGTGGGGCCATAACTTTCGTCCCGACTACCTGAAGCTACCCGCATACCAGAAGGAACTGAATATTCCGCAGGTACTGCTGCTGACCGCAACGGCGACGCCGCCAGTAATTGCCGACATGCAGGCGCGCTTCGCCATTGCCGCAGATGACGTGGTGACTACCGGGTTTTATCGCCCCAATTTGCATCTCGGCGTCGAACCGGTCGCGACCATGGACAAACCCGCGCGGCTTACCCAGTGGCTTGACGCAAGGCCCGGCGAGGCCTCTATTGTCTACGTAACGCAGCAGAAGACGGCCGAAGAGGTGGCCGGGCAACTGAGCGGCCAGGGCATCGAGGCCAGTGCGTATCACGCCGGCCTGCCCCATGAGCGCCGGGAAGCGATACAGCAGCAGTTCATGGCCGGGCAAATCAACTGCATCGTCGCCACCATTGCCTTCGGCATGGGTATCGACAAGAGCGACATCCGCAACGTCGTGCATTACGACCTGCCCAAGTCGATCGAGAATTATAGCCAGGAAATAGGCCGCGCCGGCCGTGATGGCAAGCCGTCACGCTGCCTGATCCTGGCCAATCGGGACAACCTCAACGTCCTGGAAAACTTTGTCTATGGTGATACGCCCGAGCTGAACGGCATACGCGCCGTACTTGACGACCTGTTGGCTGTCCCCGCGTCCGGACCGGATAGCCAGGGACAATGGGAGATCATGCTCAACGCACTCTCGTCCCAGAGCGATATTCGTCAGTTGCCGCTCAAGACCCTGCTGGTGCAGCTGGAGCTGCGCGGCATCATCACGCCGCGCTATGCCTATTTTGCCGAATACCGGTTCAAGTACCTGTTGCCAGCGGAGCAACTGGTCGACCGCTTCCAGGGAGAACGCCAGCAGTTTGTGCAATCGATTGTCAGTACCTCGCAACGGGCACGTACCTGGTGCACCGTCGACTTCGACACCCTCTGGCAACAGCACAATGCCGACCGTGGGCGGGTGATCAAGGCGCTGGACTACTTCCAGGAGCAGGGCTGGATCGAGATGGAAAGCAAGCAAATGACCGAGGTGTATGCGCTGCTTGACCGGGACTTCGACGCGCAAACACTGGCCGAGGATCTACACGGCTATTTCGTCATGCAGGAGCAGAATGAAATACGCCGCATTCACGCCATGCTTGATCTATTTGCCGCTAACCAGTGCCTGAGTCACAGCCTGGCGCGGCATTTTGGCGACGATCAGGCGCCAGCACACTGTGGACACTGCTCTGTCTGCGAGGGCCAACATCAACAGCTGCCCGAGCCACCGCACCTGCCTTTGCCTGACGGGAACAGGGTTGCAGCCATGGCGTCGACCTTCGTCGAGCGCCACACAGCGCTGACCGGATCAGGCCCGGGCAGCGAATGCCTTACGCGGTTTCTCTGCGGGATAACCACACCCCTGTTCACTCGCATGAAAGCTCGGCAGATACCAGGCTTCGCCGCGCTACAGGATCACCCTTATGCGCAGATCAGAGCTCTGGCCGGTAACATGAATGTCGATCCCGGCCAGTAAAGTGCGCCACCTGCAGGCGAGTTCCAGCTCATCTCACGGACCTGAATAGCACTGACTTCATCGAAATCCATGATGAAGTCGTACTCCTCTGGCAGCTTTTTGTAAAACCAGTGTCGGCTCAGGGCTTGAGTCGGTAGCCTGTCTTGAATATCCACCAGACGATGCCGATGCAGACGAACAGAAATATGCTGGTCATCCCCAGGCTGACAGCAATGTGCACATCGGCCACCCCATAGAAGCTCCAGCGAAAACCGCTGATCAGATAGACCACGGGATTGAACAGCGTGATGGTTTGCCAAAGCGGCGGCAGCATGTTGATTGAATAGAAGCTGCCACCCAGAAAGGCAAGCGGCGTGACGATCATCAACGGAATGATCTGCAGCTTTTCAAACCCGTCTGCCCAGATACCGATAATGAAACCGAACAGGCTGAAGGTGATGGCGGTCAGCACCAGAAAACCGAACATCCAGACCGGGTGCTGAATTTCATAGGGCACAAAGATCCTCGCCGTGGCGAGTATCAAAAGACCCAGAATGGTCGATTTGGTTGCCGCGGCGCCCACGTAGCCGATAACAATTTCCAGCGGCGAGACCGGTGCTGACAGAACTTCGTAGATAGTGCCGGTGAACTTGGGCATGTAAATACCGAAGGAGGCATTGGAAATACTCTCGTTAAGCAGCATCAGCATGATCAGGCCTGGAATGATGAATGCGCCATAACCGACGCCATCAATCTCTGCCATGCGCGAACCAATCGCCGCGCCGAACACCACGAAATACAAGGAAGTGGAGATAACCGGTGAAGCAACACTCTGCAGCAGGGTGCGGCGCATACGGTTCATCTCGAACTGATAGATAGCTTTTATTCCGTACAGGTTCATGACAACTCCTCTGCCATGCGTGCCGTCCCCGTTGAGTCAGTCGGTGGGTTATGTACCAACCCGACGAAAATATCCTCAAGCGAGCTCTGACTGGAATGCAGATCCTTGAACTCGATTCCCTCGCGGGCCAGCGCACGCAACAGTTCGGCAATACCGGTCTGCTCCTTCAGCGCGTCGAAGGTGTACACCAGCACATGCCCTTCCTGCTCCAGCGCGAGCTGGTAGCTCGATACTGATTCGGGTATCAGTTCCAGGGGCTGCTGCAGGTGGATGCTGAGTTGTTTGGTGCCGAGTTTACGCATCAGCGCTGCTTTCTCCTCGACCAGAATCAATCGACCGCCGTTAATTACACCGATTCGATCGGCCATCTCTTCGGCCTCCTCGATGTAATGGGTAGTCAGAATGATAGTGACACCACTAGCACGAAGCTTACGGACCATTTCCCACATGTCACGACGCAACTCCACATCAACCCCTGCGGTTGGTTCGTCGAGAAACAGGACATCGGGCTCATGGGAAAGCGCCTTGGCTATCAACACGCGTCGCTTCATGCCACCAGACAGACTCATGATCTTCTCGTTACGCTTGTCCCATAGCGACAGATCACGCAATACCTTCTCGAGATGCGCAGGATCAGCCGGCTTGCCGAACAGCCCTCGACTGAGCTTCAGGGTCGCCCATACAGTGTCAAACATGTTGTTGGTCAGTTCCTGGGGCACCAGCCCGATTGTCTTGCGGGCGGCCCGGTAGTCGCCGACGATATCATGCCCATCAACCAGAACCTGCCCGGCACTGGCGTTGACTATTCCACAAATGATACTGATCAGTGTGGTCTTGCCGGCCCCGTTGGGTCCAAGCAATGCAAATATTTCACCGCGGCGAATGCGCAGATTGACGTTGTCGAGTGCCTGAAAACCCGTTGCATAAGTTTTGGTCAGGCCGCTTACCTGGATAATGTCGCTCAAGTTATCTCCTTCACTGCGTATGCAGTCCCTGACCACCCAGGTGGCACGGCTGCTTGGCGCATATCATCGCATGCTCATCGAGGAACGGGCGGGCCTGTGAACGCCTATTCGATGTGGGGATATGTCCGGTTGATCTCACTTTCAAACGGGGGCCGGGTAAAAGGCGCGATTCTCTCCTCCATGCAAATGCCGTGACGCAGGAGAAACACGCCATTGACTGCACGGACCAGAGCGCTATTGGCTCTCTGCAAAAACTCTGCTGCTGCCACGCGATCCTCAATACTGCCCAAGGGCAATTGGGCGGCACGTGACGCAGCCACATCGAACAGGTATTCGGACTCGATGAAATCCCGTCGTACTGCATGACAATAGGCATCTGCGGGCAGGTCGAGGAAATCGTCAGTCACCTGAGCAAGATGGTAGCGATAGACCGCCCTGCACTTCTTCAGATGGACAAGGAATTGCTGACGCAAGGTCTCGTCAAGCGCCTGCGTAGCAGAGGCCTCAGCCAGGTCAGAGGAAAACTGATAAGCCGGTGCGGCACAAAGGGCTTGAGCATCCTCGAGGTCAGCGGACGCCTCTTCGGCCAGCAATGGCCACGGCGAAGCCAGCCAGATGGCTGCCACCAAAAGTAAAACGCGACGGATGAGAGTGTTCGTGGTTGCAACCATTACGCTTGCCGGCTGATTCGAGTACCGTCCGGCGGATGACGGATCGGGGCATTACATGTTGACCACTGGCCGCTCAATGTTCAAGCGCGCAAGTGACAATCCATGCTCCGGAGCATTGTACATTTTACCCTTAGGGGTGCGGAGCTGCCTTCCCGGTCACCACAAAGCCGGGAAGGCGTTGATCCCTATGCTACTGAGCCTGGATGCGGAAGCCAAAGCGGGGGAAGTGGACCTGAACACGACCTGCACGATCGTCTTCGCGTGTTATGACCATCTCCTCGGCATCCTCATAAACCAACTCGCCAGCCACCGGATCAGTACCGTAATCCACGGCGCTGACCTGCACCGCCTGGCCTACCTGCAGCCCGGCAGGACTGACAAAATCACTTGCGGCATAGGTCCGAGGCGTAGCATCTCGGGCTATCTGCACCGCGTCAGCCGCGTCCAGGTCAGTGTGCGAACCGTGACCGAAGTCGGCAATGCGCGCCATCCATTCGGCTACTGCAGGATAACCGTCCAGCATGTTCGCGACAGCCTTGTTGCTGGCGACGAACCAGAGGGGATGATAATAGGCAAAGTCCGCAACGCATGCCTGGCTGCCCAGCAGGTACTCGCCGTCACGCTGCAGCTGAGTTTCCAGACGACCGAGCAGGGTCGGCCACTGTGATAGCGCCACCTGCGCCTCAAGACGGCTGGCACTGCCGCCCTGGAAAAGCTTCTGCCGGTCCGCCATGAAGCCCTTGACCATCGCCTCAGGAGCTCCGGCAAAACGGGCTGCCAGACCGTGGGGCTGAAAGTTGATGGCTACTGCATGCTGGAACAGCACCTGATCGGCGAATTGCGCCATCGCGGTAGCTGCTGCCTCGCGGCCTTCGGGAATCAGAGCAGGCGTGCTCTTGGTCTCTTCCAGCAAGCGGGCGATCAGGGCCGTATCGCAGTAGATATCGGCACCAACCTGCATTACTGGTGTGCGCCGATAACCGCCTGTCAGAGCAGTCAGATCCGGCTTTGGCATTGCCGCCGGGATCGTTACCGACTGCCACGCCAGGCCTTTGTAGCCCAGCATCAGGCGGGCTTTTTCGGCGAAGGGCGATTGCGGATAATGGTGCAGAATCAGATCACTCATGGGTATTCTCCAGTCAGGGTGAGCTCAGCTTAGCTGGTGTGCCAGGCACTGCACAGTCACTCGCTGTGCTTGATGACGCGCCATTGAGCTGACTGATCAGTCGCTCCTTGGCTGCCTTGTTCAGCGCCTTGATCGCCAGCTCCCGACGCAAAGCGTCAGAGTGATCGACACAGCGATCAACCCAGACCAGAGCCTGGGCAGGGCTGCGATTGAAAAAGCGCGCACCCTTGCCGCGCCGATGCTGGGCAAAGCGCCGCACGGGGTCGGTACTGATGCCTGTATACAGGTAGCCGTTCTGCGCCCGGACCATGTAAACCCACCAGACTTTTACCAGTAAGGGTATTTCGGGGCTGTGCGCGGATGGATCTGAGGTCATACTAAGCAGTACTGATCAAGGAGTCAGACATGTTTATACAGATTTTCAGCATCGGCGGCACCATCGACAAGGTCTATTTCGACGCCCTGAGCGAGTATCAAATAGGTGAACCCATGGCACCGGAGCTCATGCAGCAGGGTCGTGTGGGTGTGGATTTCGCCGTCGAGTCGCTAATGAAAAAGGACAGCCTCGAGCTCGATGACGCTGACCGTGATCTGATCAGAGCGCGCGTAGGCGCCTGCCCGCATGATCGTATCCTGATCACCCACGGAACCGACACCATGACGATTACAGCCGCTGCGCTGGCTGATATAGAGGACAAGACCATTGTTCTGACCGGCGCCATGCAACCCGCCCGTTTCCGCGATTCCGATGCGCTATTCAATATAGGCCTGGCCGTAGGTGCGCTGAACGTCTGCCACCCCGGAGTCTATATCGCCATGAGCGGACGGGTGTTTGCCGCCGACGAGGTACAAAAGAACCGTCTGGCAGGGCGTTTCGAGCCGCGCTGATCCACAAAGATCTTTATAGCGCAGTTCAAAAGGGTTCAGCGCTTTTTCAGCCCTCTTCATTCTTGGCAGGCGTGGCTAGCATCAACTCAATGAACTCCCGCGTACTGTCCCATTTACCTGATACATCAGCAGCATCAAACATCGCCACCTGCGCAGCAAGGGTCTCCAGTGAGGCCCGATCCTGCCGCAAATGGTAGACATCCGCCAGAATGCGGTAGCTGGCCACGGAATCGGGGGCCGTGGAAATGGCTTTTTCAGCATAAACCTGCGCGTCACTCAAAAACTTTCTTCGCAGGGCATAGCTCGCCAACTCATGCCAACTGTCAGCATCATCATGCAATATTGCTGCTCGCTGGGCCCTATGGAACCTCTTCAGCTCAGGATATTGCTCGCGCTCAATGGCAGCTGCCTCCTGCGGCCGCTCGGCCCAGCCCGGGCCGGTGTCCAGTACCCGCAGTGACGCATGGGAGCCCAATAGAACCAAGAGCACAACAAGCAGAACCGGCAACCGCCTGGACCACCCTCGCACCTGCCAGAGATGGATAATCGTATTCGCGGCAAAAGGCAAAAGCAGCATGAAAATAGGCAGGCGGTAACGTTCCCCTATAAAAAAGACCCATATGCTGATCGTATACCCCAGCAGAGCATATACCAGCACTCTAGCCTGAGGTTTTTCCCGCCAGGCCCTCGTGCAAACCAGCGTGGCTAGAGCCAATGCCAGGACCAGGGAATAACTGACGGGAGCAAGGATCATGGATGGTCGCCGCTCCTTGGCGACGGCAAGCTGCTCTGGTAACCCATAGGACTCAGCGGCAACCAGCAATAGAGCTTTCCTCCCCTGTAAACCCAAATATTCCAGCGGGTGTTGTCGGTAATAGTCCCAGGATCGTTTGAACCAGAACTGACTAACCTCCCCGCGACTGAGCGGCCGCCCCACCCGGCTTTCGACAAACCCCCTGCTGTTCAGGAAATGTCCTTCAATGTCATCTCTCAATCCGGATACAACCGTATAGGTGCCCCGCGAGTTCGGGCTGTTACCCACATAGAAGTTCAAACCAACCGGAGAAAAGAACGGTTGTTCGACTGAATCCAACTGCCAACCCGAAACACTTGCGACCAACACCAGGGCAGCAAGACCTGCAAAGGTCATAGCCCGTAACCTTACTGCCCAACCCTGACCGGGGAAACCATACTGCCAGGCCAACACCGCGTAAGGGAGCAACGCAACGGCGTAATTATTGCGATCAATCAGTGCCAGCCCTAAAAACAATAACGACAAAAAAAATCGCCAGAGCCCAGCAACATCCAGAAAACGTATGAAAAAATAGCTTGAACCCGCGATAAAAAACAGCTCCGCGTTGGTCTTCACAGTCAGACCCGCAAAGAACACGACCAACGCACTGAGCACAAAACCGCAGCCCGCCAACCAAGCTGCTGCGGGGCCGAACAGCCTCAAGGCTATAAGCGCAGTGAAGACCGCCGCGCCGCTCATCAACAGCGCATTGACCAGAAACGGAGTAGCACTGCCAGGGCCGAGCAAAGTGAACCCCGCCGTGAGTAGCCGGACATATGGAGAGAAGGGAATGAAACTCCCCATGTAGCCCCCGTCCGGCTCCATAAAAGCCCGATACCAGGCAGCCTGCATATAATAAAATGCGTCAGACACGGGATAGGATGACAAGAGCTCTGCGCCCCAGCCAGCCTGGGCAATGTGCTGAATCTGCAGGGCAAATGAGACGACAAACACTGCAATTGCGATGCTTGCAGGCTTTTTCAGCACGACGATATGCCCGGGGTCCGGACGCATCATGTCCACACCATTTGCAAGCGGCGCCTTATACCGAAGCGGCAGTAGACCCTCAGCGTATCGACAAGCGCCCTGGCACCGATCTTTTTCCCCTGTGCATAACTGCGAGGTGAATAACTGACCGGCACCTCGAATATTGCTTCACCGCGCTTAAACAACGCTGCCGTAATTTCGGAGTCAAAGCCGAATCTATCCTCTTTCAGAGATAGAGATCTCAAAAGCTTGGCATCGAACACCTTATAACCCGTATGCAGATCGCTTAGCTGGCCCCCCAGCAACCAGTTGCCGGTCGCAGTCAGCAGATAATTGCCGTACCTGTGCCACCAGTAGGAGGCTTTGCTGCCGCACCCGAAACGATTCCCATAGACAACCCGTGTCTTACCGGCAAGGATTGGTGAAATAAGGGTTGGATAATCGGCTGGGTCATACTCCAGGTCTCCGTCCTGAATCAGGACCACGGCCCCAGCTGCTGCTGCAACGCCGACTCTGACGGCGAAGCCTTTGCCTCGATTGGTGGGCAGCCTTATCAACTGCCACTTGCAACGCGGGTCCCCTTCAAAACGCTTTTGCAGGGCAACCAGATGCTCCCAGCTTCCGTCGCTTGAGGCATCATCCACGACGATCAGCTCCATATGCACAGCGACCCGGCATATACGCTCCAGCACCGCATCAATGTGATGCGCCTCGTTGAACACGGGCACAATCACCGACAGCAGTGGGCTTTCAGCCAGTACATTCCCTGTGTGCAATGCTAAGGTCCCTTGGATGGCAGATTCTAAAATGTGCCAGATTCCCATCTACTTTCCTACAGAAATTAGACATGTCCCTGCGAAAGTCACCTTGAAAAAAAGCGTAATAGATAGGCAGTATTGCTAATTAGCCCATAAGGTTTAATTTCAAACGACTTCCGCTACACGACATATCGAAACAGGTCGCTGTTTGATAGTGATACAGGGGTGCTTACCAGACCCATTTGGCCTTTCGAATGGTCTCTGAAATTAATCTGGCCGGATCGTTAAAACGGGCAATTGTGTGATCACTCAAAGACCTCTCAGTGACAAATACGATGTCATCATCATAGGCAGCGGCCCGGCTGGCCTTTCAACAGCGATGCGTCTGGCATACCGGGGAATAGCAAAAATTGCGGTAATTGAAAGCGGCTCACTCAATCCTTCGGCAAGCGCGCAGCGGCTCTCTGAAGTGACAGGGGAGTCCGACCTGGGAGTTGACTACTTTGCTTTCCATTCGCAGAGAACCTTTGGTGGGACATCTTCAATCTGGGGTGGATGGTGTGCGGCATTGGAAAGACGCGCCTTTGAACTAGGGGAGTGGCCCATAGCCTACGAGGAGATTGACCGTTATTACCCCGAAGCTGCCGAAATTCTGAAAGTCTCGCCCGATGCATACCTCTACCGGGAGAGCGCCATTACCAGCAGCCCGTACCTTGTGTACAAGCCCTTCTACCTGAGCAATCGCGTTAGATTCGGAATGCGGTACAAAGCGTGGATCGCGGAGCACCCGCAGATCGAACTGATAGTCGACCAAACCTGTGTGAAGCTCGTGAAGGAAGGGAGGGCCGTAACCGAGGTGCTGCTTCGCAATTCGGTGGATCCGGGCGCTTCACCTCTTTTACTCAAGGCCGATCATTTCGTGATGGCATGCGGCGGGCTTGGCAATCCCCGATTGCTGCAGTTGTCCAAAATAGCCCCGGACTCGCCTGTTGGCCGCAACCTGATGGACCACCCGCACATTTACAGACCCGCCAGGATTTATCTGAACAAGGAAAAGCTTCAACCGTATTTCCCCAGAAATTCAAAGGTCGTGCACGCCCTTCAGCTGTCGACCGAGCATTGTCTGGAGCAGGGGCTTTTGTCTTTCAGTGTCGCCTTCAACCTTGACGATATCCACAGCAAACCGCTGCTTGGCAAAGCGCAACAGCTCGCTCTGACCGACGTGACAATAAGAGCAGAAATGCCCCCGGACCCCGACAACCGTATAACCCTTGGCATAGCGACCGACGCACTGGGACAAGCCAAGGGACATGTCCGTTTTCGCCACAACTACGAAAGTCTTGCTCGCCAATCCTGGCAGGTCTTTTCCGAGTTGTTGCTCAAGTCAGGACTGGGTAGGCCAGCCAGCTTACCCTCAGAGCTACAGATCGAAGGCGGTGGCCACCTGATGGGCACCACACGCATGGGTGCATCTGAATCCGAGTCTGTGGTCGACGGCAACTGCAAGGTCCACGCAACCGATAATCTTTACGTTACCGGATCTTCGGTATTTCCCGCAGGTGGAGCAGCCAATCCGACATTCAGCATAGTAGCGCTGGCGTTGCGGCTGGGAGATCACCTATCAGCCGTGATGTGGCGAGCCAAAGATGAATAGACGTCTTTTCCTTACCCGCCTGAGCAGCTTGACCACAACATTAGCGGTGTATGGCGTTTCCGGATTAGCGCTTTCTGGCTGCAGCTTCAGCGAGGAGAAAAGGCAGTCCCTGGCCCCCGCCCAAATACCAGTCGGGCTGGGCCTTCAGCTTGCACACCTGGCCGATGCCGATTTCAGCGAATATGCCGAGCAGTACGTAAAACTTGAGCTTTATACCAGCCTGCTGGCGGCGGATATTTTTTCTGAAACTGGGGAATATCAGCAAGGCAGACTCGAACACGTTATGCGCAGGGAACCCATGCTGGAGTATCGTGGTTTCTATTACACCAAAAGCGAGCTTCAGCTTTACGCACTGTCTTACTTGTTACGTCAGGAGGCGGTTCAGATGGGCGATAGGAGAGTTGTCGAACAACTCCCTGTGCTTTGAGCTGGAAGGGCCTGCTGCCATAAAGAGCGAGTAAGCCACCCGTCTATCTTGCTCGCTAGCGGCGACCCGCTGTCGCGATCAGCCCGTCCCGCCTACGGTAATCTGATCGATCTTGACGGTCGGCTGGCCTACGCCAACCGGGAGGGATTGGCCATCCTTTCCACAGGTACCCACACCACTATCAAGAGCCAGGTCGTGACCGACCATAGACACCCGATTCATCACTTCCGGCCCATTACCGATCAGCGTTGCTCCCTTGACCGGAGCAGTGATCTTGCCATCCTCGATCAGGTAGGCTTCGCTGGTAGAGAAAACGAATTTGCCGCTGGTTATGTCGACCTGACCACCGCCCAGGTTGGCGCAATATATGCCTTTTTTCACCGACTTGATGATGTCCTGGGGATCGCTCTCGCCGGCGAGCATGTAGGTATTGGTCATGCGCGGCATCGGCAGATGCGCATAGGACTCTCGCCGACCGTTACCCGTGGCTGGCACGCCCATAAGTCGCGCATTGAGCTTGTCCTGCATGTAGCCCTTGAGAATGCCATTCTCGATCAGAGTAGTGCAGTTCGTCTGATTGCCCTCGTCATCCATGCTCAGGGACCCACGACGACCCGGCAGCGTCCCATCGTCGACAATGGTGCATAGGCTGGAAGCCACCTTCTCACCGACTCGACCGCTGTAGGCGGAACTGCCCTTGCGATTGAAGTCGCCTTCCAGGCCGTGGCCGACAGCCTCATGCAGCAGAACACCGGACCAGCCTGGCGCCATGACCACCGGCATGCTGCCGGCCGGTGCCGGAATCGCATCCAGATTGACTATTGCCTGGCGTACCGCTTCACGGGCATACCCCATCGCCCGCTCTTCTGCCTCGAAAAAGCGATAATCGGTACGCCCGCCGCCGCCCGAGCTACCACGCTCGCGACGACCCTTGTTTTCGATAATGACACTGACATTCAGTCGCACGAGTGGGCGTATGTCGCCAGCCCAGGTGCCGTCGCTGGAAGCGACCAACACGGTATCATGCACACCACCCATGCTCACCGATACCTGGGTGATACGGGAATCCAGACTGCGCGTATAGGCATCCAGGCGCTGCAAAAAAGCGACCTTGTCTGCCTGGGCCATGACATCCAAGGGATTGTCTGCGGGGTACAAAGCGGTACTGTTACCGCGATCCCAGGCCTTGACGCTGCCGGTCTGGCCGGAACGAGCAATCGAACGCGCTGCCCCTACCGCTTGGCTCAACGCAGGTAGCCGCACATCATTGCTGTACGCGAAACCGGTTTTTTCGCCCGACTGGGCCCGCACGCCGACGCCCTGATCGACGTTGAAACTGCCATCTTTGACAATGCCATCCTCGAGCACCCAGGACTCGCTGATCTGATGCTGAAAATACAGGTCGGCGGCGTCGACGCCCGGGGCCGAAACCAGTTGACCGAGCACAGCTGCGACATTATCGGGGCTCAGGTCAGCCGGCATCAGCAGGCGATTTTCCACTTGGGCTAGTACATTACTCATTCAGTCTGACTCCTTGGCGGCTGCGGCAATCGCTTGCGCAGGCACTAAGCGACGATGCTGGGCAACCGGCATCCGCGCACGAATAGTATTGAGATAATCAGGATCGATGCTCTTGCAGAGCACCCCTTCCCCTGTGGTCAGCGAATCCATGACCTCGCCCCAGGGATCGACCAGGCAACTGCGGCCAAAGGTCTCACGGCCACCCGGGTGCAGCCCACCCTGATTGGCTGCCAGAATGTAACACTGGGTTTCGATAGCCCGTGCCCGCAGCAGGACCTCCCAATGGGCAGCGCCGGTAACCGCAGTAAAAGCCGCGGGGACGACGATAAGCTCCGCGCCAGCCTGGCGTAAAGCCACATAGAGCTCAGGAAAACGCACATCGTAACAGATGCTCAACCCAACCCGGCCAACGGGTGTATCGACACAGACTATCCCGTCACCATACCCGTAATCACGGGATTCGCGGTAGCTGCGGTGACTGTCCTCAACCTCTACGTCGAACAGGTGCAACTTGTCATAGCGCGCGACCTGCTGACCCTGGTCGTCATACACCAGACAGCAGGCCATGGGCTTTTCTCCCTGGGCGCGAGGTAAAGGAATGCTGCCGCCAATAAGCCATATCCCGTGCTGTCTGGCCTGGTCGGACAGAAAACGCGTGATCGGCTGCTGACCGGAAAACTCCTGCGCACCAATCTCCTGCAAACTGTGATTACCGAAAGCTGCGAAGCATTCTGGAAGCAGTACCAGCTTGGCTCCGGCCTGCGCTGCCTGTGCAATAAGTGGCGCTGCCTGGTTCAGGTTGGCCTGAACATCCGGGCCGCTGATCATCTGTATCGCTGCTACCTGATGCATATGAATCACTCCTCCAGGGCTGCCTCGCTATCAAAGGCTTTTTCGAATTCGACTGTGGGCTGCTGCCAGTCACCACTGACGCGATATTTGACCGAGGCGAAGCGTGCTACGCGGTCGCCGAGTATCTTGTCAGCGAGGAACAGTGCTCCGCCAATATAAGGCGCGCCAGCAATGATTGCTGCCAGCGGTAGATTGTTGGTTACCGGTAAGGTTACCAGCATACCCATATCGATGCGCCGCTCCGGCAGGTCGATATGACCATCGAGCTGAATCTTGGCCCCAGGACCATCCATCACCAGCGGGCTTCGAGTGCGCATCACACCGTCGGTCAGGGCCAGATCAGCGGTCAGGGTGTCATAGGCTGTGCCACGACCAAAAAGATCACTGAAATCCAGGCGCAAGCGGCGCGTCAGGGCGTTGAAATTGAGCAGTCCGAATACCCGCAGCGCGTCTGCCGACCCCTCGCCGCTTTGCAGTGTCCCGTTACGCGCATCAAGCACAATACTGCCGGTGCTGCGGCTCAACGCGAAGAATGCCGGGGAACCAGACCAAGTCAGATCGGCCGTGGTTGAAAACTGCCGGCTAGTCACTGTCGGGGCGTACCCCCAGCCCTTCAGGACCTCACCGATATCACCGGCTTGCAAGCCTCCTCTGAACTCGCTTGAAGAGCTATCAGCATGCCAATCCAGATCACCTGCCAACTGCAAACCCCTTAAATCCATCACCAGCCCGGATATACTCGCACCCTGATCTGTTGGGCGCATCTGAAAACGCACCGGCCCGACCGGATCGCTACCCCGCGACAGCATATCTATGTTCACATCCATGGCCGGTAAAGCCCGCGGATCAACGTCACGCAGCGGATCCTCAGGGATCAGCGGGCTAGCCAGCGCATCCACCCGGGGCTCGCTCTCGCTACTGGCGAGCGATAGCCGCTGCATATTGAATGCGACTGGCTGGGAACGCAGATCCGGCAAAATGATCTGTCCGCGTACCCGGGTCTGATCTATATCGAACAACCAACCTTCATCACTGCGCACACCACTGATAGCCAGATCATTCAGGCGCTGTCCAAGGCCAAGGAATTCTTCTGCGCGCAGATCCAGCGTGCTGATGCTTTGGATAGCTGCACTGGGCCGCATCCCTGAGGCAACAGCACCCTGACCCACTACGGATGACAAGGCGCGCTGGCTTTCCACCCAACGCCGCCACTCAATCAGATCAAACTGTTCGAAACGCGCCCCGATGCTGAGTCCTGGCTCCGGTCCCAATATCGGTTCACCATTTCGGTAAAGTAGATCACCACGCAAGAATCCTGCACCGGTCTGAACCACACCACGGATATCCGGCCCAAGATTGAATCGCCAGTTATTTTTTTCATCATTCCGAGCCAGGGTCAGACGGCTTTGCCAGGATCGGTTTGCCTTCTTGGCCAGCGCGCCAGGAAGATCCATCTCAACACCCTGAAGATCACTGTCCAATTGCAGCCAGGCAGCTCCTGCTTGCAAGGCGGCGCGGGCCTTCCAGGACAACTCACCAGTCACCATATCTGTTGGCAACTGTGCGAGCAGCGGCCATGATTTAAGCTGCTCGATACTGTGCTGTCCGCTGAATCTCGCTTCCTGCCTCCCCCCCTGACTGCTTATCTCACCGACAACTCTGCGGCCCAGAAAGGTTCCCTGCAGCCCGCTAGCCTCCAGGCCGGCCGCGGATGAGAAGGTAAACTCCCCGTCGATATCGCCCAGCGAGGCCTGCAGTAGCGGAATTGACAGGCTCTCGGCGTCCAGGCTCCACCTGGCATCTACCAAGGGCGCTCGCGACTCCTGCAGTGCAAGTCCAAGCTCGAATTGCCCTTGAACCTGACCATTTCCCTTCCAGCCCCCCAGCTGATCACCGATTGCGGAGGCAAGGGGGGTGTCCTGCATGAGACGCAGAGCATCCGCGAGCGGCCCGGCAAAGTCGCTCCCGATGTGCAATTGGAGTCCATCGGCAGGTTGCTCACGTTGCGTGTCGACACGAACATTGGTCAGAGCCGTCTCCCAGAACCGTGCTGACGCATTCTCGATATGCACCTGTTGATTATCGAGCCTTAGAATGGCGTCAACCTGCTCAATTCGGGGCCAGCCGGGTTGAAAAGCCAGACTGCCAGAATCCAGCTGGGCATACAGGGACAGGGATCGCTCGCCGGGTTCAGCATTGCGTCGCAAGGAACCCTGGTATTCGAAAACGGCCAGCGGGACGCTCCCTTCAATCTGTGCCTGATTCAACCACTCAGCCAGTTTGGGATTGAACGCAGGAGAGAGGGTTGGTATGTAATGCTTGCTGGATGTCGCCTGAGCGTTGGTCAGCGAGACCCTTAACGCCATTGTCGGGGTCTGGTCGCTCGGAGGCAGTTGAAGCTGCAGGGCGACAGAAGCAATGCCATCATCACCCTGGGCGCGCATTCCAGGCGCCATCAGACGCAGCCCCTCGCTCTCGGACCACTGCCAGTCCATCTGGCCGACAAGCTGCTGGTATGACCAAGACTGGGGAAACAGCCTGGGCAGATGCATGGCCCAGTCATCGCTGACTACTCTCAACTCACCCTTAAAAGGGCTGCCTGAGAGGCTCCCACTGATACCCTGAAATGAAGGTGCGCCTTGCCATGCACCGACACCCACATCAGTGAGCATCGCGCTCAGACTCATGCTACGCCAGTCCACGGGCAGCCCTTCGCCCTGCAGGGATACAGCGGACAAGGTTCCGGTAGGTTGCAAGGTCTCCAGTGCGCTGGAGGCCCGTTCGGACAACACACCGGCGGGTACTAACTGGGTCAGTACATCCAGCGGCAAGGTATCGACCTGCACTTGCCAATGGCGGGTAATCGTATTACGCCATATAGATAAGCGACTGCGCTCCCAGTGCCGATCACCAAGATCAAACTTCAGCCCCTGCACACGCAGCTGCTGACGCTCACCCTGCTCAAACCAGAATGCGCTCTGCAGTGCAGTCAGCTCAGGCACATTCTGCGATTGATCCAGGCGCAGGAGGGGCATCGCCAACTGACCGCGCAGATACTTCAATTTCTGGTTCTGCCATCCACCCCAGAAACGACCGCCAGCAACCATCTGATCAAGTCGAGCCCGCTCAAGCCAGGCCGGGGGTAACTGCTCGACCCAGTCAATGGGCGGCAAATCAAGAAAAAATCCCACTGACATATCCTGCCAGCGGTTTCCGTCCTGCAATGCACTGACCTGCCAGCGCACTTGTTGCCCTTCTGGTAAACGAACTCTACCGTCCAGCCGGTGCCAGCCGGGGCCGTTCAGGAGTGTTACTTCTCCCTCCTGGAAGACCCATTGTGGTCGTTCATGGGGGCTGACGAGAACACGGGTATCGAGCAAGGTAATACGGCGCTGCTCGAACAACATGGCCAACGCCGTATCCAGGTCATAATTGCCGGCAAGCCGCTCACCCAAGCCATGCAGGCGCCAGCGTCCGTCTGCGCTTTCAACCAGCTCAAGCTCGAGCCCTTCGATCTGCAGCGCATCCATGACCAGTCTGCGCTCCCAGAGACTTGCCCAAATATCCACGCGAGCCGTTACGTTATTCAGCGCCAGCAGAGTCGGACTGGCCGGGTCCTGCTGTTCGTGCACACGCAAGCCCTGCATTTTCAGCACAGGCTGTGAGCCCTGCATTTCTCCGCGTAAACTTTCCAGCGAGATGGCTCTACCAGTGATCTCCTGCGCCGATGCCAACAACTCAACGCGATAGTCGGCAATAGCCGGTACGAACTGACGGCCAAGACTGACGTAGGCCGCAGCCGCCAGCAACCAGATCACCAGCAAGACAATTAACCCATCGAGGGCACGGATCAACCAGCGTTGAATTTGCATCGGGTCAGCCCGGCATCACATCAATACCACGTCGTACTGTTCCTGGGTGTAGACCGTTTCCACCTGAAAGCGGATAGGCCGCTCAATAAAAATTTCCAGATCAGCCACGTTGCCCGACTCCTCATCCAACAGGCGATCGATCACCGATTGCGAAGCAAGCACCGTATAGGCGCCAGCCTGGTAGGCACGAGCCTCCCGGAGGATCTCGCGGAAGATCTCGTAGCAGACGCTTTCAGGCGTTTTCTGGATGCCTCGTCCGGTGCAGCAGGGACAAGGCTCGCAAAGTATCTGTTCGAGGCTTTCCCGGGTGCGCTTGCGGGTCATCTGCACCAGTCCGAGCTCGGTGATGCCGATGATGTTGGTTTTGGCGTGATCACGTTCAAGCTGCTTCTCCAGCGTGCGCAACACCTGGCGCTGGTGCTCTTCATCCACCATGTCGATGAAGTCGATAATGATGATCCCCCCCAGATTGCGCAGGCGCAGTTGCCTGGCAATTGCCATTGCAGATTCCAGGTTGGTCTTGAAGATGGTTTCCTCGAGATTGCGATGTCCGACGAAGGCCCCGGTATTAACGTCGATAGTGGCCATGGCTTCGGTCTGGTCGATCACCAGATGTCCGCCGGACTTGAGCATGACACGCCGCTCCAGAGCCTTCTGTATTTCATCTTCGATACCGTAAAGATCAAATATGGGCCTCTCGCCGGGATAATGCTCCAGCAGCATTCGTACTGCAGGCATCAGTTCCTGCACGAACATTTCGACCTTCTGAAAAGTCTCGCGGGAATCCACGCGTATCTTCTCTGTACGCGGGCTGACCAGGTCACGCAGGGTTCGCAGGGCCAGGGGCAGATCCTCATAAATCACGGAGGGGGCAGAAGCTGATTGGGTCTGCTGGGATATTTGCGACCAGAGTCGGCGCACATAGCGGATGTCAGCGAGGATTTCTTCTTCTCGGGCTGCCTCGGCCGCGGTTCGCAAAATGAAACCGCCCGCCTCGTCCACGCCTTCGGTTTCGACACAGTTCGCGACTATCTGCTTGAGCCTTTCGCGCTCGGCCTCATCTTCTATCTTGAGAGAAATACCGACGTGGGGCGTGCGTGGCATGTACACCAGAAACCGCGAGGGTATGGACAAGTGAGTGGTGAGTCGCGCGCCCTTGGTCCCGATCGGATCCTTGGTTACCTGTACAACCAGCCCTTGTCCCTCATGCAGCAGCACATTGATCGCCTCGACCGCCTGCCCCTCACGCTCGGACACTTCGGAGGCGTGGATGAAAGCGGCCCGCTCCAGGCCGATATCCACAAAGGCTGCCTGCATTCCAGGTAAAACCCGAACCACCTTACCCTTGTAGATATTGCCGACTATCCCCCTGCGCAAGGTACGCTCGAGGTGTACTTCCTGCAGCACGCCGTTTTCCACCAGGGCAACCCGGGTCTCCATTGGCGTGATGTTAATCAGAATTTCTTCGCTCACAGGCTCTGCTCTCCACACCAGATCACCAGGAAGCGGCGTCGATCGCGATACTCTGACGACCTGGATTCTATGCTTGTGTTGTTCCGGGTAAGGAGTTCGCCCGGTGCTCCTGCCAGCAACCTACACCGAAACTTGATAACAGCCTCTCGGTTTCCGCCAAAGGCAGCCCAACTACTGCGCTGTAACTCCCCTGAATCATCGCGACAAAAATCGCGCCCAGACCCTGAATGGCATAACCGCCAGCCTTGTCTGCGGGCTCACCAGTCGACCAATAGTCTTTAATCTCGTGTTCCATGATCGGCCGGAAACTGACATCAGCGTCCACCCGAACTACCTCTATTCGTTCACCGCTGGCAACGGCAATCGCCGTCATGACCCGGTGCGTTCGCCCCGAAAGGGCGCGAAGCATCGCCGCGGCATCTTCGGCGTCAACCGGCTTACCGAGAATTCGGTCATCGATAACCACCGCCGTATCGGCAGACAGCACTACTGCACCATCGGGGGCATGCCGCTGCCCGGCCAGAGCCTTGGCCCGGGTGACGCGCTCCACATACTCCACGGCGCCCTCTCCTGCTTGCACGCTTTCGTCAATACTGCAGGCGAACTGCTGGTGCCTTACTCCGATCTGGGTCAACAATTCACTACGACGCGGGGAAGCCGACGCCAGATAAAGTGTCTCATCGCCTTGTTCAGAGTACATGAAACCGCTTCCTTACGCCGCGTAGTACCGAATACACCCAGGGCCAAAGAATGGCGCTGACAAAGGCCGGTAACAGAAAGAGCAACGTGGGCGGGCGATTACCGGTCAGGCTGTTAAGCCAAAGCAGCAACATCTGGGCTATACCCAGCACAGGCAGCATTACCAGACTCTGTTGCCAGAGCGGGAATCGACGAATGCGTTGATGTAACAACAGCATCATCCAGGCGACCACGGTCATGACCAGCGCATGCTGACCGAACAGCTGACCATAGAGCACATCAGTCGCCAGACCCATGATCCAGGCAGTCAACAAACCTACTCGATGGGGCAGAGCCATAACCCAGTAGGCAAGAACCATTGCCAGCCACATTGGACGGCCAAGCTCCAGCACGGTGGGCATGGGCATCACACTGAGCAGAAGTGCGACGACAAAGGTGAGGCCAATGATGAGACTATTGCGCACTGGCACCCTCCTCCGCGGTTGGTGGGGCCACACCCGCTTCAGCATCCCCGGCTGCGTTTTCATCAGGCGCAGTGGCTTCAGCTTCGGGTTGGTCCAGCTCGAGCGCAGGGACAACCTCCCCATAGCCGGACTCGGCACTGAAAACCAGCAACATGTATCGACTGCGATTGAGCTGCGCGGTTGGAGCTACGCGCACATCAGCGAAGGGCTGAGCGGGGTCCTGACTGACAGAGACGACCCTGCCCACTGGATAACCTGCAGGGAAACGCTGACCCAGGCCCGAGCTGACCACGATATCACCGACCCGAATATCCGCCGTATCACTGATAAAGCGAAGTTCGAGCCACTCGTTATTACCCGTTCCGCTGGCAATCGCGCGCAGCCCATTGCGATTCACCTGAACCGGCAGACTATGGGTGGCATCGGTAATCAGCAGAACTCTAGCGGTGTAAGGCATGACCTCCACCACCTGACCCATCAGACCGGTTGCATCGAGTACCGGCTGACCAAGGAACACACCGTCGCTATCACCCTTGTTGATCAATATGCGCTGGGTGAAGGGATTGGGGTCCACACCTACCAGCTCGGATACCAGTACTCTCTCGTCAACCAGTGATGAGGAGTTGAGCAACTCCCGCAGGCGTACGTTCTGCTCAGTCAGGGTCGCCAGTTTCTGCAGCTTGCGCTTGGTCAGCAGGGCCTCGGCGCGCAGACGCTCATTCTCGGCAAGCAGATCCAGGCGACTGGCTACCAACTGATAGCCAGTGTCCCACGCGCGCACGGGTAGATCGGCCATGTAATAGACAGGTGTCAGTAGCAGGCTCAGATTCGAGCGCAAGGGTTGCAGGGCAGCCACGCGGGCGTCGACCACCATCAGCGCAATCGATAGCACTGACAGAACCAGAACCCTGACGCCCAGCGAAGGACCTTTGATAAACAGCGGTTTGATGGCGAGCTCCTCGCAGCTGCAAGCCTTGGCCGATCAACAGCAGACCGTGCAGGTAAAGGCGCTACCTGCACGTGCGCTGCCCGGCGTCGGATTACTCGGTAGAGAGCAGATCCATGGTGTGCTGATCCATCATTTCAAGCGCCTTGCCGCCGCCCCGGGCGACGCAGGTCAAGGGCTCTTCAGCCACAATCACCGGCAACCCGGTTTCCTGGGTCAAGAGCTTGTCCAGATCACGCAACAAGGCACCACCGCCAGTGAGAATCAGGCCTCGCTCAGCGATGTCGGAAGCCAGCTCTGGCGGTGACTGCTCCAGGGCACTCTTGACGGCCTGAACGATAGTTGCCAAGGATTCCTGAAGCGCCTCCAGAACCTCATTGGAGTTCAGAGTAAAGGCGCGCGGGACGCCTTCGGCAAGATTACGACCGCGCACATCAACTTCGAGCACTTCACCACCAGGGAAAGCGACACCAATTTCCTGTTTGATGCGTTCAGCGGTCGACTCGCCGATCAGGCTGCCGTAGTTACGTCGCACGTAGGTCACGATCGCCTCATCAAAGCGATCACCACCAACCCTGACTGATTCGGCATAGACCACGCCATTGAGGGAGATCAATGCTATTTCAGTCGTACCACCACCAATATCCACGACCATGGAGCCACGAGCTTCTTCAACCGGCAAGCCGGCACCGATAGCAGCGGCCATCGGCTCCTCGATCAAAAATACCTCACGCGCACCCGCTCCGAGTGCCGATTCGCGAATGGCACGGCGCTCGACCTGGGTGGATTTGCAGGGTACGCAGATCAAAACCCGCGGACTGGGCTGAATAAAGCTGTTTTCGTGAACCTTGTTGATGAAGTACTGCAGCATCTTTTCACAGACACTGAAGTCAGCGATGACCCCATCCTTCATGGGGCGAATGGCCTGGATATTCCCTGGCGTGCGGCCCAGCATGCGCTTGGCGTCGGTACCGACGGCCACGACGCTCTTCTGGTTACCGTGGGTACGAATAGCCACTACGGAGGGTTCATTGAGTACAATGCCGCGGTCACGGACATAGATAAGCGTGTTGGCAGTGCCCAGGTCGATGGACAGATCACTGGAAAACATGCCACGAATTTTTTTGAACATGCGTTGAGTACACCCTAGGACGCGTGGGTTAAATGTAAAAGAAACACTGATAAGCTACCTGCTTCAGGGCCTAACCAGCCACGGGTTAGATCCGGGGCGGCGAGCGGCCGAACTGGCAGGGCGGCGATAGTGAATGCGCTCGCAGGTAACTGATCGGTACTTCCAGAAGTGTCGCAACTCTAACAACGGCGGGGTTTTTGGGCAAGGCGAGACTGTGGTAAATTCGCCCCTTTGTCCGGTTTAACGCGACAAAATCACCTTACGTTGAGCACATCAGGTAAATTCACTCCGCTCAGCCCTGTTTCACGGAGAACAGCACTATGGCATTAGACCGCAAGGCAGTGGAAGACATTGCTCACTTGGCCCGGATTGCCCTCAACGAAGACGACATCCCCGCCACCACGGCCAAGCTCTCCGGCATCCTCGATCTGATTGACCGGATGCAGGCGGTCGACACCCAGGGTGTCACTCCATTGGCACACCCGCTGGAGACCATTCAGCGCCTGCGTCCCGATGCGGTTACCGAGACCAACCAACGCGATGCGCTTCAGACCATCGCGCCGGCTACCGAAGACGGCCTCTATCTCGTGCCAAGGGTTATCGAGTGACGCCTGATCAGCTTTATCGATCCAGAGTCAGCGGCATTGTCAGTGACCCTATGCCCATGCGCAACAGACTGCGCCCAGCTATGAGACTATCCCATGCATGAGAACACCCTGGCCCAGCTTTCGCAGGCCTTGCACAGCAAGACGCTGTCCAGCGTTGAACTGACCGAACACTACCTCAAACGTATCGAGCAGCTCGACCCGCTACTTAACAGCTTTATAACGGTTTCACCGGAGCTGGCACTGGCCCAGGCGAAAGCTGCCGACGCACGTATCTCTGGAGGTACCGCTACGCCATTGACCGGCATACCGCTGGCGCACAAGGATCTGTTCTGTACGACCGGCCTGCGCACCAGTTGCGGCTCGAAGATGCTCGACAACTTTATCGCGCCCTATGAATCAACAGTCACCTCGCGATTTATCGATGCCGGCACAGTGACCCTGGGCAAGACCAACATGGACGAGTTCGCGATGGGCTCCTCCACCGAATCGAGTTTTTATGGCCCGACGCGCAACCCCTGGAACCCCGAACACGTCCCCGGCGGCTCCTCGGGTGGCTCTGCTGCGGCGGTAGCCGCACGCCTGTGCGCCGCTGCGACAGGCACGGACACAGGGGGCTCGATTCGCCAGCCTGCGGGCTTCACCGCCCTGACCGGTCTCAAGCCGACCTATGGTCGCGTATCGCGCTGGGGCATGATTGCCTACGCCTCCAGCCTCGATCAGGCCGGACCGATGGCGCGCACCGCCGAGGACTGTGCGCTGATGATGCAGGTCATGGCCGGTTTCGATAAGAAAGACTCGACCAGCGTGGACGAACCCGTAGCCGACTACAGCAAGGGCCTGAACGACTCACTTAAAGGTCTGCGCATAGGCTTGCCCAAGGAATATTTCAGCGCTGGACTGGATGCTGCCACCGCGGATGCAATCCACGCCGCGGTCAAACAGTTCCAGTCCCTGGGGGCCGAGGTAAAAGAGATCAGCCTACCCAATGCCGAGCTGGCCATTCCAGCCTATTACGTTATTGCCCCGGCTGAAGCCTCCTCTAACCTGTCGCGTTTCGATGGCGTTCGCTTTGGCTACCGCTGCGACGATCCTGCGGACCTGACCGACCTGTACAAGCGCTCGCGGGGTGAAGGCTTCGGAGCCGAGGTAAAACGCCGCATCATGGTCGGCGCATATGCGTTGTCAGCGGGCTATTACGATGCCTACTACCTGCAAGCGCAGAAGATTCGCCGCCTGATCAAGAATGATTTCATGGCGGCCTACGAGCAGGTGGACGTCATTCTCTGCCCAACCTCCCCAACACCCCCGTTCAGGATCGGCGAGAAGATCGACGATCCGGTCAGTCTGTATCTGACCGACATCTACACCATTACCGCCAACCTGGCCGGCGTGCCAGGCGTTGCATTACCTGCGGGCTTTGCCAACGGGCTGCCTCTGGGCATGCAGCTGCTGGGCCCCTATTTCAGCGAGGCGCGCCTGCTGAATATCGCACACCAGTACCAGCAGGTGACTGACTGGCACAGCCGCGCTCCGGCCGGCTACTGAGAGGATCGAATACAGACTATGCAATGGGAAATTGTTATCGGCCTGGAAATCCATGCCCAGCTCACCACCGCCTCCAAGATCTTCTCCGGCAGCGCCACGACCTTTGGCGCGGAACCCAACACCCAGGCCAGCCTGATCGACCTGGGCATGCCGGGCACTCTGCCGGTGCTCAATGCTCAGGCCGTGCGCAATGCGGTCAAGTTCGGCCTGGCGATCAATGCCGAGATTGCACCGACCAACGTATTTGCCCGCAAGAACTACTTCTATCCCGACCTGCCCAAGGGTTACCAGATCAGCCAGATGGATCTGCCTATCGTGGGCAAGGGGTTTGTAGACATAATAATGGACGACGGCACCATCAAGCGCGTGGGAGTCACCCGTGCGCACCTGGAAGAAGATGCTGGCAAGAGCTTGCACGAAGATTTCCAGGGCATGAGCGGTATCGACCTTAACCGCGCAGGGACTCCCCTGCTGGAAATCGTGTCAGAGCCGGACATGCGCAGCGCCAGAGAGGCCGTAGCCTACGCCAAAACCATTCACTCGCTGGTGCGTTATCTGGGCATCTGTGACGGCAACATGGCTGAAGGCTCACTGCGTTGCGACTGCAACGTTTCAGTACGCCCCAAGGGTCAGGAAGCCTTCGGTACGCGTTGCGAAATCAAGAACGTCAACTCCTTCCGCTTTATCGAGAAGGCGATCAACACTGAGGTCCAGCGCCAGATCGAACTGATTGAGGACGGCGGCACAGTGACCCAGGAAACTCGCCTGTACGACCCGAGCAAGGATGAAACGCGTTCGATGCGCAGCAAGGAAGAAGCCAACGATTACCGCTACTTCCCCGATCCCGATCTATTGCCAGTGATTATCGAGCCGGCTTTCCTCGAGGAAATCCGCAGCGAACTGCCGGAACTGCCTCAGCAGAAACGCGAGCGCTTTGAAAGCCAGTTTGGTCTGTCCAGCTACGATGCCAGCGTGCTATCGGCCCAGCGGGAACTGGCCGATTACTTCGAGCTGGTTCAACAGACCTGTGGCGATGCCAAACTGGCCGCCAACTGGGTCATGGGCGAGCTCTCGAGCCTGCTCAATCGCGAGGATCTGGATATAAGCCAATCACCTGTTTCTGCTGCCCATCTGGGTGGAATGATCTCGCGGATCAAGGACAACACCATCTCCGGCAAGATCGCCAAAACAGTATTTGAAGCCATGTCGGCAGGTGAAGGCGATGCTGACCAGATAATCGAGAAGCGCGGCCTAAAGCAAGTGACCGACAGCGGCGCGATCGATGCGATGCTCGACGAGGTTCTGACTGCGAACGCTGAACAGGTAGAACAGTATCGCGCCAGCGACGAGAACAAGCGCGGCAAGATGTTCGGTTTCTTTGTCGGCCAGGCGATGAAGGCATCGAAGGGCAAGGCCAATCCGCAACAGGTCAACGAGCTTCTGCGCAAGAAGCTCGAAGGCTGAGATACCGGCGGGTAGCCGGACTTCGGGCGCAATGCCCGGAGCCCGCGCCTGCCGGTAACAGCTCAGTCCATTTGTGCTTACAGCGCGTCGGCGAAACCGTGATTCACATCGCGGTGCCCAGCCTCATCTGCGCGGACCGCCACTATCACCTCGCGCAACCGCGCATCGGCTGGCAGATCCCAATAGTCGATAGCCAGTTGCGGCGCGGGTATGTTTTCGTAGGTACCGTTATCCACGCCCTCCAGATACTGCGTATAGCTGTAAACAGCCTCCTCCTCGAGGTATCCGACAATCCGGTGCGCAGTGCGTGAAGAGCAAAGATAGAGTATGAAAAAAAGGTTATAGAACACGCCCTGGGCGGTAATCACCAGTGCCCGCTCCAACCGTGATGGCTGGGCGATCTGGACGAACGTCAGCAGGTGCATGCGTTCGTTCTCTGCCTCATTGAGCAACTGCTGAATCCAGCCATCGTCATCTTTCATCCGGCGCAGCGAGTTCAGATGCTGAATTGCTCCACCGACCATTCCGGGCACTGCGGCAACCGTTTCCAGCACCACAGCACGATTGCCATACCGATTCGAGAAGAAGGCATCGGCAAAGAAGCGCATCAATTTCACTGTACCCAGGGCGATTCGGTCAGATAAGCAATCAGGTTCATGGTGTTGCAGCAACTTCTGTTGTTCATCCATTCATCACCTCTTCATCGGACCTCATTATCTCCTTCCAGGAAAACCAAGGGGCTCCGGCTGATCGTTGCACCTTGGCGGGAAACACCAGCACTTCCTGCTTATCATCCTCGGTCAGCGCCCATGGGACACGTCCGAACATGCTTCATGAACCACGCTCGGCGGTGGTCAAGCACTGGCCTGCAACTTGACCAGGCTGGACCCAAGGCCCAGCCTCGCCTGGATTTAGCGCTGCAATACTCGGACTATTTCCGAATCCTTGAAAACGCGCGTCAATGCATCACTCATCACTTCTGATACCAACCGAGTGTTGGTCGCCTGGTTGGGTGCATAGCCGAACCGATGCTGTGCAGAGGCGCCGTAGCGTCCCTGATAACGGGTATTGGCAGCCTGCGCCTCGGCAACAAAGGTTGCCGCAATGTTGGCTTCGGTCACATAGGTGGTGGCAGTGGGCGACTGATACTTCAACTCAGCCAGACTGACTGTCAGATTGTTCGCATTGGGAGTGCCCTCAGGCACCACGTTGAAACCCAACTGACGCAAACCCTGCTCTACCTGCTGTCGCACCTTGGGTAACGTCTGCTCACTCACGGTAATGCTGCTGGAATCGGGATAGATACCGCCGCGCGTCCCCAGGATCTTGGATGGGCGGGTATCGCGAACAGTGACGATCACCGGCTGCTGGCGAGCAACCGGATTCAGCGGCACCAGCAATTCTGGTTGCACGCTGAGCTGCTGCGGACTATGGGCGCAGCCCACAAGCACCAGGGCAAGGCCCGCTACCAACAGCATGGACAGACGATTAATCATTTTGACACTCCTGCAAGAAACCAGTGGAACAACAAAGTAGCGGCGTCACACCTGACCCCACAGCGCCTAGCATATCGCGGTTCACGCCGAGTGAGCAGCGCTGGCGCCTGTCATCACAATGCAATGGAAAAAGGACAGACTCGAATAAGACCACTGAGGAGCCGAAGATGTTCATTGCACGATGGTTAGAGCGCAAACAACCCCGGTTTTACGCCCGGCTGGATGAAATGAATCGCTGCGAAACCCTCTGGGCCGCATGTAACCCGCCTGATACAGGCCGATGGGTAGAGGTAGTCGAGCTCAATCCGTTCTGGATTGGCAAAACCCTGCCTGCCTCTGCCCGATACCATGCTCGGACCCCCGTGACAGCAACAGGCATATACATCTAACGTGCTCCAGCACGCTCCAGCGCTACAACATAGTCTTCGCCCTGGGCATGCTCACGGATGGTCTGCAGGAAACTATTGCCTTGCGCATCCGCGGCATTCAGATCGAAGCCCTGCTGCTTGAACATCTCGATAAATCGCTCAAAATCATGGGCACGCAAGCCACGGTAGGCGCGGGTCAACATATGCTGCTCGACCGACTCGCCTGCATAGGGGCGTGCGGTCAGGAACGCCGCAATCTGTTCATCTGTCATCGGCTCGCCGATTACTTTCTCTTTGTCTTTACGCATCTGCCACCCCTTCTTTTGCCATAGGCTTATTCAGTCGCCGCATTGTACCCACGGGACACGCTCGCCACTAGAGTCCGTGCTCGCCGGGAAGACTTCCGTGCCACCAGTGCGTCATTTGGCCCAATACCCGCGGGACCCGGCCTGTGTTATGACTGTAATGCGCCTCCCTCTGCCGTCTTTCCCGTCACCCCAGGGGTCGCGGCACTCGAATCCTCTCCCGGACATTTATCATGGCATCGAAAAAGCAGCGTAGACCGGTTCTCTTCGCAGCCCTGCGCGACAGCTTCAGGCAGGGTTACGACACCAGGATGCTAAGGGGTGATCTGATTGCCGGGGTCACGGTGGGCATTATCGCCATCCCCCTGGCAATGGCGCTGGCAATCGCCGTGGGCGTCGCCCCACAACATGGCCTTTACACCGGCATCGTAGGCGGCCTGATCATCGCTCTTAGCGGGGGTTCGCGTTTCAACATATCAGGACCAACCGCTGCCTTCGTGGTTATCCTGCTGCCCATTACCCAGCAATACGGCATTGGCGGGCTTCTGCTGGTAACCGCCATGTCAGGTCTGATACTACTGGCACTGGGTTTTGCACGCATGGGCAACCTGATCCAGTTCGTTCCCTATCCGGTGGTTTTGGGATTTACTGCCGGCATCGGGATTGTCATAGCAACCTTACAGTTCAAGGACTTTCTCGGATTGCAGGGTGTAGGCCAGCATGAGAGCTATCTGGACCAGGTACAGGCTCTGGCAGCGGCTCTCCCCACCGTCCAGGCAGGTGATGCTCTGGTAGGCACAGTGACTCTGGGGGTTCTGATCGCCTGGCCTTATCTGACCCGGCGCGTCCCCGGTCATCTGATTGCATTACTGATCGGCAGCGTATTGGCGGCATTTTTACTACAACTGGATATGCAGGTAAGCACTCTGGGCACACGCTTCAGTTATGAAATCGATGGCATCACGCACGCGGGTATCCCCCCCTTTGCACCCCAATGGCTGCTCCCGTGGACATTACCGGGTGCTGACGGCCAACCCCTGAAAATCGATTTCAATCTGCTGCGCGAACTGCTTCCCTTTGCCCTGACCGTCGCGATGCTGGGCGCAATAGAATCGCTTCTTTGCGCTGTCGTTGCCGACGGCATGGCAGGCACGCGCCATGATCCCAATGCCGAACTCATGGGTCAGGGCCTGGGCAACCTCGTAGTGCCATTTTTTGGTGGAATCCCCGCCACCGCCGCAATCGCGCGCACCTCCGCCAGTGTGCGCTCGGGGGCGCGCACACCGATAGCCGCTGTTACCCATGCCATAGTCATTCTGCTGGCGGTGGTACTGCTTGCCGATCTGTTCTCCTATCTGCCAATGGCGTCTCTCGCGGCCATGCTTCTGGTCGTCGCCTGGAACATGAGCGAACTACCGCATGTGCTGCGCATGCTGCATATCGGGCCCAGACAGGATACCTGGGTTCTGGTCACCTGCCTGATACTGACCGTTCTATTCGACATGGTGCTGGCGGTGGGAGTTGGTCTGTTACTGGCTTCGGCCCTGTTCATCAAGCGCATGGTAGACCTGAGCCAGGGCAGCGCCGTGTCTCACCATAGCCACCAGGCTCTTTCAGGTCTGCCTGACAGTGTTGGTCTTTACCAGATTGACGGGCCACTCTTTTTCGCCGCCGCCGACAAGGCCCTGAGCGCAATGGCCCGACATGGTGAGAATGTCCGCTATATGGTGATAGACATGCGCGCGGTACCAAGCATGGATATGAGTGCCTTGGTGATGTTCACCAAGGCACTCGAAGAACTTGAGCACAGGGGAATCGAGGTCTACTTTGTCGGCGTCAACGCGCGGGTGCGCATGAAGCTGAGCCGCGCGGGCGCAGGCTCAGCACTGGGCCAGCGACTGTTCGTTGCCAGTGCCGAAAGGGCGGCAACTCTGATCAGACGCAAGCTCGCTGAGGCGCCATCTGACACTTTCTAGATCAAGGCCTCGGACACAGGTACTGCCTATTCAGGAATGGCAAAAATCCCTGCGGCATTGCGCCAGTAGCCTTTGTAGTCCAGGCCATAACCAAAGATGTAGCGGTCGACTACATCAAGTCCGGTGAAATCGGCGCGCATCCCTTCGTAGGCCTTGCGATCATGCTGCTTGTCCAACAGAACGGCAGTAAGCACCTGGGCTGCACCCGCGTCACGACAGTATTCGCTTATTGCATCCAGAGTGTGACCTTCATCAAGGATATCGTCGATGATCAGCACGGTGCGCCCCACCAGAGAATGCTCGGCACGAGCCTTCCAGAACAGTTCGCCGCCGGAGAGCTTGTTACGGTAGCGAGTGGCATGCAGGTAACCCACCTCCATAGGAAAATCCAGCCGAGTCACCAGTTGCCCCGCAATGACCAGTCCACCGTTCATCACGCTATAGACGATCGGGTTACTGTCGGCAAGCGACCGGTTTATTTCTGCGGCCATACGATCCATCGCTGCTTCTACCTCGGCAGCGGTGAACAGGCAATCGGCCTCTGCCATAACCTGCTTGATGTGTGCCAGATCGACGGACATGGGCAATCTCCAAAAGGGGGGGAGCGGTTTAAAGGCTGGGCAAAATACTGATCTTAACCTGCAAAGGCAAGCAAACCGAGGACGGCGGCTGCAATCGGGTGACCGCACTGACTCATTGGTTTAGGCTATAGCGCATTTCCAGCGCACCGCACGAGAACATACGCCATGAATGTGAAAGAGATTCGCCATCCCCTGATTCGTCACAAACTCGGCCTGATGCGCCGCGCCGATATAAGCACAAAAAACTTCCGCGAACTGGCCCAGGAGGTTGCATCCCTGCTGACCTACGAAGCGACCCAGGACATGCTGCTGGAACCCCAGCAGATCCAGGGATGGTGTGGAGCCGTCGAGGTAGAAAAGCTCTCCGGCAAAAAGGTGACCGTCGTTCCCATTCTGCGCGCTGGCCTGGGTATGCTTGACGGCGTTCTGAGCCTGATACCCAGTGCCAAGGTAAGCGTGGTTGGCCTGGTCCGTAACGAGCAGACCCTGGAAGCCGATACCTATCTTGAAAAGCTGGTGGACAATATGAATCAGCGCACTGCACTGATCATTGATCCCATGCTGGCAACCGGGGGCTCAATGGTCGCTACCATCGATATGCTCAAACGCGCCGGGGCGCGGGAAATACGTGCGCTGGTTCTGGTCGCTGCGCCTGAAGGTATCAAACGGGTATACGATGCCCATCCAGACGTTCAGATCTTCACCGCTTCGGTAGATGATCACCTTAACGAGCAGGGTTACATCATTCCTGGACTGGGCGATGCCGGTGACAAGATATTCGGTACCAAACAGAAGGACGTGCACTGATGGAACCAATCAACACCACCGGCTGGCGATCGGCGCTAGCTGGATCGCAAATGCTGTTTGTTGCTTTCGGGGCCCTGGTGCTTATGCCCTTGATCACCGGGATGGACCCTAACGTCGCGCTCTTCACCGCGGGTCTGGGCACTCTGATGTTTCAGTTCACCACCCAACGGCAGGTGCCTGTATTTCTTGCCTCCAGCTTTGCCTTCATTGCCCCCATTCTTTATAGCAACCAGACCTGGGGCCTGGCAGCGACGCTGGGGGGACTGCTGGCAGCCGGCCTGATGTATATTTTATTGAGCCTGCTGGTGCACCTGCGCGGACCCGGTTTCATTCGTCGTCTGCTCCCCCCGGTAGTGGTCGGTCCGGTCATCATGGTGATCGGCCTTGGGTTGGCGTCGGTCGCGGTAAACATGGCGATGGGCAAGGCTGGCGATGGCAGTGCGCAGCTGGTCGATTATCCCCTGGCCATCATGATCTCAATGGCTTCACTGATCACGACCATCGTTGTCGCCGTGTTCGCCAAGGGCATCTTCCGACTGGTACCTATTCTGGCGGGTGTGGCCGTGGGTTATGCGCTCTCCTGGCTGCTCGGAGTAGTGGACTTCTCTGCGGTCGGTCAGGCTAGTTGGCTCGCAGTGCCAGCCTTCGTCACCCCCGAGTTCAAGCTGGCGGCGATTCTGTTCATGATTCCGGTAGCGATAGCACCAGCCATCGAGCACATCGGTGACGTGCTGGCTATCGGCTCTGTCACTGGAAAGGATTACATTCGCAAGCCCGGCTTGCAGCGCACGCTCCTGGGTGACGGTCTTGCCACATCAGCCGCCGCCCTGCTTGGCGGCCCACCCAATACAACCTACTCCGAGGTAACGGGTGCGGTCATGCTGACACGCAACTTTAACCCGAACGTAATGATATGGGCGGCGTGTTTCGCAATGACGCTGGCTTTTATCGACAAGTTTGGCGCTGCCTTATTGAGCATGCCGGTACCGGTAATGGGCGGTATTCTTTGCCTGCTGTTTGGCTCCATTGCGGTGGTCGGGATGAATACCCTCATTCAGAATCAGGTGGATCTGTCACGGCCGCGCAACCTGTGCATCGTCTCTGTGACCCTGGTATTCGGCATTGGCGGATTGATGATCGGCAATCAGGACTTCAGCCTGCAGGGCATCAGCCTCTGCGGCGTTGTAGCGATCGTTCTCAATCTGTTACTGCCAGACCCCGACAAGGTAGAACAGGTAACCGAGTAGTCCTGGCTGCGGACCTCAGCGGCGCCAGCAGCTGGCGTCTGCGGGGGTGCGCTGACCAACCTGATTGAAGGTGTAAATGGCGCAGGTATCGCCCGCCATCAAACCGCCAGGAACCGCAGTGGCCGTGAGCGTATAGGTATTCGGCCCGCGTACCGTGGCAATAGTGTAAATTGCGTTGCCACTGGTGGGGCTCTGGGTCGCCAGTGGCGCCACTCCGGTGTCGTAGGCACCAACGCGGGTAAAGTGGCGCTCAAGAAGCTGGGCATTCTCCAGTAGCACACTGGCCACCTCGGCTCTGCGGGTCTGGCGCACCTGCTCCTGATAGGACGGATAGGCAATTGCCGCCAGAATGCCGACCACCGCCACCGCTATCATCAGTTCAATCAGCGTGAAACCTGAATACCTCGATTCGTTCATCATGCCTCTCTATGTTGCCTATGTTGCGCGGTGGTGCGAGCTGGCCGCTACATCAACTGCCGCCACATGACTCGCCTGAAACTGCACTGCCCCGAACCTGCAACCAGCTCCAACGTATTTGTGGTCTGGCTGTAATTGAACTCCTGGCCACAGTAAATATTCTTGCAGCTGGTATCTGCCGGGTCGCATACACAATCGTCCACGCTAGGGTCACAGGGACAGAACTCCACCGATGGATTGCAGCTGCCTGGAGCCAGCGGGTCAGCTGGATCAAGTGGCTTGATGCGCGGTAGCTCCAGTACGGTCAGATCACCGGGCAAACCCCCGGACAGATTTACACCGGCACTTAACGGATCCCGTGAATCAACCAGTCCATCACCATCGCTATCCAGGGTTGCCACTGGCAGCATCCCACCTGAAAAGCTGTCAATCGACATCAGCCATCCTGCACCGGCGCTGACACAGGGATCGATGCTGGGCTTGATTAGTCCTGTGTTGAAAAGCACCCGCCCTCCGCGCGTCACAATGTTGCGGGTTACACGCTCCCCCGTGGGACTGCCATGTACAAGGGGCAGGTACCAACCGTCCGCTGCGTGCCAATTCACGCGGTGGGTACTAAGTGTGCGCACCTTGCGGCCACTTGAAGTCTTTTCACTCACAATTGCCTGGGGCTGCAGACTGCTGGAGTTCAGATTGCCGGTGCCGCCCGGTTTGTCCCAGACCGCGTAGAATGCCTGAACACCGGTGTCCTGAAGATCGACCGCCTCAAGAAACTGACCGGTGCCAAACAGGATCAGCCGTCCGCCCTGGGGATGATCAAGCAAGGCTGGCTGGACGGTGATGGGTTGCTCGGGGTTGGCAGCTATGCCGGTACGAAACAGGGGGTCCCCGGCGAAGGCAACTCGCCAGTCCCCAGGTGGTCCGGCGAGATCGAATTTCCACAACCTGCCTTGCAGATCGCCTGCATAAGCGGCCAGTACCTGGCCGTTGGTATCGGTAGCTACCCGGGGAGCCGAAAGGCCGTTCCCACTGGCAGGATCGGCGATGCCAGCTGTCATACTTTTAACAAGGCTGCCATCAGCCAGATCAACCACATAGAGCTCAGCCTGACCAGCCGCATTGCCATAGCCATTGCCGATGATAGCCACCCAACGGCCATCCAGCCGGACAATGACCGGTTCACCATAAACATGACCCAGGTTGGCATAACCGGCGGTTGCCGGACTGATTTCCCACAGGCCACCCAGGGCTCCGTTCCCCTGGCTATGGTCAAACAACCGGATGGCGGTCAGCCCTCTCCCTCCCGCGCCATAACCCGCGAGCGCCACGGTGGTCCAGATACTGTTCAGCAGGACATCACCCAGGACTACTGGGCCGTCGACCCCGGACTGATGACCGTTACGCACGAAATCCACGCTGGCTCTGGCACCTAAAGCTGTCTGTAACGCCGCAGGCAGAAAGGCCAGCCGATGGGCTCCGTCTCGAGCGGCCAATACATGCACGAAGCCATCATTGGCGCCGGTAAGCAGGGATGACACCATATTCCGGCGCTTGTCTGCCCTGTAGGTCGGATAGCCCGCATGGCTGCTGGTAGCTAATGCCTCGCCGGCTCGTGCCAACACAAGGGCGGAGTTCACTACATCCCCCATCAACCGTGCACGGGTCCGGTAACCGGGAACAGCCCGCCCCAGACTCCAATCCAGCAAATCCTGACCGCTGTTCGAGCCCGCGGCGCGGTCGAGAGCCGCTTTCTGTGCGTTACTCAGGACTGAATAGGTATTGCCATTCAGAGTAACAACCGAACCGCGGCGCACACCCGGAGCCTGTCGCCAGGTCTGATAAAGCGCATTGCTGTTTGCGGTGACGGCAGTGTCAGTTGACCAGACCAGGGATCCGGCACTACCGTCGCTGTTGATCGCATGGGCTTCTACAGCTCCGCTCCAGTCGGCGGGATCATACTGTGAGCGGTAGAACTGCGAACCAGCGGCAAGCTCTGGTCCGCTGGCAACAGCTGCGCCCCCTGAGCCTGGCGTCGAATTGATTTCACCCAGCGCACTGTTCAGGGCCCTGTCGAGCTCCAAACGATTGGCTGCCGTATAGTAACGACCACCACCAAGCGTTGCGGCACGCTCCAGGTTGGCATCGTTCAAGGCAAACCCCACCGTATAGGTAAGCATATTCTGTATCCCGAAATCGGGATCGTCCCAGCCCATCCCGGCCAGGTCGGTGGACACGCCACTACGCTTGGTGTTTCGCATATCAACGTCGAAGGCGAACCGGGCAATGTCGTCCAGGTAGAAAGTGCTTCCTTCATCACCAGGATCACTGCTGTTTACGTCCCCCGTAACATCACCATCCCAGTCGGGCAGATTGATGCTGCCAGCGATGCCTGGGTTAGTGATCTCAGGCTCGATACCGGCATCCACAGGAAACTGGCTATCGTAGGTAGGCAGGCCATCGGTAATCACCAGACCGAAGTTTCGCTGGCAACGATACTGCATGGGGCTGGCAAACTGTTGGCGATTGACCGCAGACACCGAGGGTGGATAGAACGCAGGAAGCCCACGTAAGTACCGAGTCATCTCATAATAGGTCTCGGCCAGTGGCGTATAGGTATAAGGCGCAGATGCACTGGGTTTGATATTGTCGAGACGCGTCAACAGAGCATTGAACCGTGCCGTGCCGGCAGCCGTCCCCGGTGCGATATCTCCCACCTCTACGAGCAACTCGCCCCCAGGCGCGTCACGGCTCATTCCGCTGCCCACCGTGTCCCGAAAACCGAAGAGACCAAAACGCACATTGCGGTTATCGGTGATGACATCCTTGGCCACATCGCGGGCGATTTTCAGCCGAGTCTCACTGCCAACACGGTTAAGTACCATACTGGAAGAATTGTCGAACAGCATGAGGACGTTGGGTGCCACTGCCGGAGCAGATAATATCGGACCGCTCAGCGGGTTGAATGCTGCCTGCGCGGGCAGCGAGAAGCAAAGCGCTGCCAGCATTCCCGATACAAGGCCCGGCATGAGGGGCCGCCGCTCAGACCGCATAATGCACATAGACGCTCTCCAATACCGTCCGGGTGGTTCCGCTAAACGTCACTACGACTATGCGGTACAAGTTGCCTGAGCCCTCGTAGGGAGGATTCCTGCTTGCCATTTTTGCCGGTGCGAGGGTTTCGCCCAGGCTGGTGATGCGGTACCAGACCTGCATGTTATTGGTCGCCGGTGAGGTGGGTATCTGCACCCAGCCGGGACCCGGCGCGACGTTGGAGTCCAGGTCAAATGCCGCAGCTTCCGTATTGCAGAGCGCGCCTGCGCAGGGGTTAGGTAGCGGCTTGTTGTTCTCGGCTGCCTGAGCCAATTGCCTCTGAATATCACGCAGGGCAGACTCCGCCGCCTGCAAGCTGTCGGTCTTGAGCCTGAGGTTACCTGCCATACGTTCCTGACTGGTTGAGGATCGAATGCCTGTCACGCTCACCAGGGTGAGAAGGAGAAGAAACACGAGGCTGACAATCAGTGCCGAGCCTCGCTGATGCGGTAGTCTTTCTCTGTTCATGGTGCAGTGCTCCTGCAATCAGTCAATCGCATTGCGGAGGGCCACTACCTGTTTGACCTCCCGCGCCTGGACGCTGCCGCTGGCCGGTGCCGCCGGATTATCGCTGAGCTGCCACTGCAGATTGACACTACGAATACGCCTGGCATCGATCCCCGGGGCGGCAACCACGTAGCCGCCGCTGATTCGGGTATCCGCCGCAGTTGCAGCCAACCCGAAGCTCACATTCAGGTCGGCAATATTGTCGACCAGCGTCTGAAAGTTGCCCGCCCCATTGCTGCGCACCTGAATCGCGTTATTGCTGAAGCGGTACTCCATCTGCCGCAGGGGAATCACAATGTCACCTGGCCGCACGACCAGTGGGCCACCGTCTGATAGACGCAGATCACCGGTATCCTTGCAGTTGGTTGCGATCAGCCAGTTGGCTCCGTAGTCACCAGGCGTGCGCATTTGCGCTATGGCTACGCTTTCATGATTTGGCACTGCGGTAACCAACTTGAGGATGCTGTTACCCGCGCTACTGGAGTAGCTGATTGGACTGTTGAAGACAGGGGGTATGCTGTTGCGGATACCCGCGGGCAACCTGTCGAGGTCCACGCAGCCGAACATGCCGACCATGCGCAGTTCCCGGCTCAGCCGACTGGTAACGTAGCGCGCGTCTTCGCTGAGGCCTGCAGCGGTGCGCTGCATAACAAAGGTCTGCTTGCTGGCGACGAAGACCTGAACAACCCCGAGCACCAGCACCAGGCCCAGCGTCAAGGCGACCAGTAGCTCGATCAGCCCGAACCCCCGTTGCAAAGGGCCTGGTCCGTATCTCATCGGATCACCGAGGAGACCGCGAAAGTGGTGTCGCCTGCGTTTGCCACTGCTCTGGCGTCAGACCAGGAAATAGAGACTGTCGCTCGACCACCGCTAACAATGATGCTGGCACTGGCCAGGGGCAACTGACAGGTCACTGCCTGGGTAAAATCCGCCATATCCTGGGTGGCAACGCTGGCACCACCCGCGTTTGACGAGCAGGCTCCGGTGACTGACGCTGTCGCATAGCTGGCCAAAGCCGATGGGTTGGCCCGCATCCGGTCCAGTACGTCACGGGCAATCAGAGTGGCCCGGGTGGCATAGTCGGCACTGGCGCTGTAACGGATGGCATTGAGCTGAAGTGACGCCGCGCCAAGCACGCCAACGGAGAGCACCAGCACGGCAATCATCACCTCAAGAAGGCTGATCCCGTTCTGACAGAAGCGCGTTGTATTAGTGTCGGCGTGCGCCAGAAATCTCTTCTCGCGCAGCCCATTGATATCCCGTAATGGCTTCCCAGCCTGCATGACCATCTCCTTGAGGTCTGTCGCTTTCCTCACTGAAGCGATGCATTGGGAAAAAGCCTACCGGGGATAAAGCGCGACTGTTATCCCTCTTTCAGGTGAGATAAAAGTTGCGCACTTGTGCGGTTGCGGCTGTGTATTGACGTACCGACAGGAACGGCCGATGAGGTAAAATGGGAATTTACCCGGGGACACCGAATGCCGTACCTGAATGAATTTCTACTGGTAGCCGCAGCCCATCTACTGGCTGTGATGAGTCCTGGGCCGGATTTTGCCGTGGTGATACGCAATAGCGTCGGTATCGGACGCAAGGCCGGCATACTCACCGCCCTGGGGGTGGGCTGCGGTATCAGCCTGCATGTAGCTTACTCACTACTGGGTATCGGGCTGGTGATTTCCCAGTCAGTCTGGCTATTCAACCTGATGAAAATGCTGGCAGCCGGTTATCTTGTCTATATCGGCATCCGGGCGTTGGGTGCCCAACGCATGAGCGGCGACCCCACGGCCCTCACCAGCGCTACCGTTTCGAACGGGCGGGCATTTGCCAATGGATTCATTACCAATGGTCTGAATCCCAAGGCTACGCTGTTCTTCCTGTCGCTGTTTACGGTTGTGATCAGTCCCGACACTCCTGTTGCGATACAGGCGGGTTACGGCGTTTATCTGGCCATAGCCACTGCAGCCTGGTTCTGCATGGTTGCGGTGCTCTTTAGTCAGACGCGCGTTCGCCGCGCATTTGTTCGCATGGGGCACTGGTTTGATCGGGTTATGGGTGCCATGTTGGTAGGTCTGGGGCTGCACCTGGCACTTGGAGAGTGGCTCGGGCTCAGCGCCCGGCCACAATAAGATCATTCAGGCTTGGGTGGGCTCGTTTTCGCACCAGGTGGCCAGGGTTTCCACCCACTGTGGATGATCATTCAGACAGGGGACCAGCACCAGCTCCTCCCCTCCCGCCTCGACAAACTGCTCCCGAGCCCGGTCGCCGATTTCCTCGAGGGTCTCAATGCAATCGGAAACGAATGCCGGACACATCACCAACAGGCGTTTGACCCCCTGGGCTGCCAGCTCGTCAACGCGAACCTCGGTATAGGGTTCGATCCATTTGTCCTTGCCCAAACGGGACTGGAATGCCAGCGACCACTGATCATCGCGCAAACCCATGCGGGAAGTGAACTCTCTGGTGACCGAAACACACTGGGCTCGGTAGCAGGTGGCATGGGCTGGCGAGGGACGATCACAACAATCAGGAAATGCCAGGCAGTGTGATCCGGTCGGATCCGCCTTGCGCAGGTGACGCTCCGGCAAGCCATGGTAGCTGAACAGCAGGTGGTCAAATCCCTGTTCCAAATGCGGCTGGGCGCTGGCCACCAGTGCATCGATATATCCAGGCTTGTTGTGAAAGGCCGGCACGATAGTCAGTTTCAGGTCGAGCTTGTGCTCGGCCACCACCCTTTGCGCCTCCATGATCGAAGTGGTGGTGGTGCTGTCGGCGTGCTGCGGGTACTGGGGCATGAAAAGCACCTCCTTGATACCCGGCTTGGCAGCCAACGCCAACAACCCCTTCTCTATGGACGGCTCGCCGTAGCGCATTGCCAGTTCCACCGGCATGTCCAGACGTGCCTGCAATGCCTTCTGGACCCGCCGACTGATGACCACCAGAGGTGACCCGTCCTCCCACCAGATGGAAGCGTAGGCCTCTGCCGACTTTTTCGGACGCAACAGAAGGATCAGTCCCACCAGCAGCCGACGCAGGGGCCAGGGAAGATCGACCACGTAGGGGTCCATCAGGAACTGGTTCAGGTACCGGCGCACATCAGCCACATCAGTGCTCGCTGGGGAGCCAAGATTGGCAAGCAATACCGCACGATCAGACATCGACAGAATACTCCTTCAGGTTTTGATCGCATCAGCCAATGCGGCTTGCAGATGCGTATAGCGAAACGTGTAACCGGCATCCTGCACTTTTTTCGGCAGGGCATTTTGACCGGTCAACAACAAACGGGACATTTCACCCAGCCCCAGCTTCAAAAGCGGCGCCGGAAGCGGAATGATCGCAGGACGGCCGAGGGTACTGCCGAGGGTCTTGACGAACTCTCGATTGGTCGCCGGATTGGGTGCAGTCGCATTAAAAGGGCCCTTGCAAGAAGTGTCTTGCAATAGCAGCATTATAATCCCGACCATATCGGCGCGGTGTACCCACGGCATATATTGCTTGCCCGATCCGATAGGACCACCGAGGCCCAGCTTGAATGGCGGCAGCATGCGCTGCAGAAATCCGCCCCCCGGCGCCAGCACCAGGCCAGTGCGCAGCAGGCAGACCCGTATTCCGTGGGAAGCTACACGCTTGGCCGCCGATTCCCAGGCGTCACAGAGCGTATGGGTGTATTCGACCTGAGGATTACTGCTCTCGGTAATGGGTTGGGCCCCACCATCCCCATACCAGCCTACGGCAGAACCACTGACCAGCACTTCCGGCTTGGTTGAACGTTGCCCAAGCCAGGCTACCAGCTCCTCTGTCAGCGTCACGCGGCTGTCCCAGAGTAACTGTTTGCGCTTTCTGGTCCATGGCCTGTCAGCGATCGGCGCTCCAGCCAGGTTGACTACCGCGTCGATTTTTTCACCTCCAATGTCCGACAGCTGACTTACACCACGCACCTTCGCGCCACAGATGTCGGCCACTTTGTCAGGGGTGCGGCTGAGCACCGTTACCTCGTGGCCCTGGGCTATCAGTTCTTTGCTCAGGGCACTCCCGATCAACCCTGTACCGCCTGTGATGAGTACGTGCATTCTGTGGACTCCATGCCTTTGGGTGAGGATTTCCCGTTACGTTCAGCGCATTAGCACCGCCAGTAGAAGTGACGCCTTGCAGACTATTCGACGCTCTGTATAGACCATAGCCCAAGGGGCCCTGGCCGGCACAATTGCGGCATTACAACAGGATTGCAGCGGTCAGTATTGAGTCTAGCAATGCTATACAACAAGAATCTAATGTACAAGTTGTGTTGAAGAGGCTCATTGATACACATAAACTGCGTCCCATATCGTCCGTTCATATTGAGACCCGAACCATGACTCAGATCTTCAAAATTGCAATTATCGGTGCAGGCATGGCGGGGCTCAGCGCTGCCAGTGCGCTTACCCAGGCAGGCCATAATGTCGTTCTTTTCGACAAGAGCCGAGGCAGCGGGGGTCGCATGAGTACCAAGCGGACCGAGTCGGGTGATCTGGATATGGGCGCCCAGTATTTCACCGCCCGTGATAATCACTTTCGTAACGCTTTACAAACCTGGATAGCCAATGGCTGGGTAACTGAGTGGACTCCGCGCCTGTTCATACGCAACGAAGGCGAACTCGTCGAGTCACCGGACGATCAGCAACGTTATGTTGGCTCCCCGCGGATGACCAGTCTTTCCCGAGGCTTGCTCGAAGGTCTGGAGCTGGTAGGCCAGACACGCATCCAGAGTCTGGAGCATAACGACGACAATAGCTGGGGATTGAAAGACGAAACGGGCACCGTGCACGGCCCATTTGATCGTGTGGTGGTTGCAACCCCCGCACCACAGGCAGTTCCATTGCTGGCGGCTTCCGGACACCTTGAGCAAGCGACTGCACAGGTGGAAATGCAACCCGGCTGGACCCTGGCCCTGGCCTTCGCCGAGCCTCTGGATACGGCGGTGGAAGCGTGTTTTGTAAGGGTCGGCGCCTTGGACTGGATTTCACGCAATAGCAGCAAGCCAGGGCGTCAGGGGCTTGATACCTGGGTGCTCCAATCCAATCCCCGCTGGGCCATGGGCAACCTCGACACTGACAAGGCGGAAGTCAGCCGACAATTGCTTGCCGAGTTCGCCGACGCTCTGTCCATCAATATCCCGGTACCGGTTTACCAGCATGCGCATCGTTGGCTTTACGCGCGATCTGAGGGCGCTTGCAACTGGGGAGCCCTGGCAGCGCCTGAAAAAGGACTGTATGTCTGTGGTGACTGGTGTCTCGGGGGTCGGCTGGAAAATGCATGGCTGAGTGGTCAGCAGGCGGCTCAGACTCTTATGGAACGCAAGTGAACCGAATCAACCCGGAAAAACTGATGCTTTCCAAGTGGACCGCGATCCGCCCGCAGAATCGGGAGAAGCATTTTGTTGTGATCAGCTGCCAGCGTGACGAGGACGACAATGTCACCACGGTAGAGATCGAAGCCGTATTGACCCGGCGCAGCGACACAGTGCCCTGGCAGTGCTTACAGGACGCCAGTAAATGGCGCATGGGCTGGGGCTGAAAACAGCTGGCAACAAATACTTGTACAAGTCCGGAAGTTATGTACACTATTTCCTATACAGACCTTAAACACTGTACAAGGAAATAGTGCCATGCACGTCAGATTCCGCTTGATAATCGCCTTTCCGGCTCGCCCGGATCTAGGGTTTGCAGCATGACCATGGGCGAAATGATCCCTATCAGGGAAGTGTGCAAAGCAACCGGGGTCAATCCCGTGACCCTGCGTGCATGGGAACGACGCTATGGTCTTATCACTCCGCACCGCACTGAGAAAGGTCACCGGCTTTATACCGAGGCCAATATCAGGCAGATTCAGGACATACTATTGTGGTTGAGCCGCGGCGTCACCGTCAGCCAGGTGAAACCATTGCTCGACAGCCCCATACCCGAGGAAAACGATCTGACCTCCCCTTGGGGCGCCCTGCGCCAGACTTTCCTCGAGGCCATTATTTCTTTCGACGTTGCCCTCCTGAACCAGCAAATCGATCGTGCATTCCGGCTCTACAGCACTGCTGATCTGTGCATCAATATGCTGGAGCCGGTCCTGCTGCAGCTCCAGCAACGCTGGCAAGGACAATTCGGCAGTCAACTGGAAGAGGTTTTCTGCAACAGCTGGCTACGCACCAAGCTGGCCGTATCATTGGAACAGGGCAATGCCAGGTCAACGTCCGGACCGGTCATTCTGGCAAGCCTGTCGGATGAGCATTGCGAGATGGGCCTCTGGTTATTGGCGCTCATGCTGAGCGCAGATGGTTACAACATAGACATCCTGGAGTGGAACGTACCAGCCAGTGAACTGTCATTATTGAGTGATCAACGCTTGCCAGCAGCTCTGGTACTGTTCAGTAGTCAGGCACTGTCTGCAGCCCAACTGCGCCGGCAACTGCCACGCCTTGGCCAACACCTGCCGAACGTCCTGATGATGGCCGGCCCGGCGGCCATGATTCACGCCGATGAACTGAGTGAGCTCGACATACACGCCCTGCCTGAACGCGCAACCCTCGCCTATGCAGCATTGGCCGGGCGCCTGGGAGCACTATCATGAGTAACACTCAGCTCTACTGGCTGCGCAATGACCTGCGCATCCATGACAACCATGCACTCTGGCATGCATGCCAAAAGGGCTCGGTGATCGCCGCCTGCGTTCTGACCCCTGATACCTGGCACGAGCATGATGATGCTCCGGTCAAAATCGATTTCTGGTTGCGCAGCCTGAGGATTTTGAAAGACAGTTTCGACAACCTCGGTATTCCGCTCAGGGTCATTCAAGCCAAGCGCTTTTCCGACTCGGCCCAGGCGTTGATGGATCTAGCCGAAGAGACAGATGCTCAGGGCATTTTTTTCAATGACGAATACGGCATCCATGAGCAGGACCGCGATAACGCCGTAGCCGAAGCCTTCGCTGCCGCATCGCTCACCTGCCATCGCTACGCCGACCAGGTTTTGTTCATGCCCGGCTCCCTGCGCACCCAGGAAGGCACCATGTACAAGGTCTTCAGCCAATTTCGCAAACAGGCAAACCAGCGCCTGCATGACCGGCTTCCAGACTGCCTGCCGGCACCTGGCAAACAGACCATGACCGGTGTTGCTTCTGACGCAGTGCCTGAGTCGATCCCGGGCTTTGCGTCAGCCACCAGGGTTCAACAGGATTCCTGGCCAGCCGGCGAACAGGCGGCACATGAGCGCCTGAAACTATTCTCCGATGATATCCTTTTCGATTACAAGGACTTGCGCGATCAGCCAGCGGTAGATGGGACCAGTCGCATGTCCACCTATCTGACCAGCGGAGTGCTCTCCGCGCGTCAGTGTTTGCATGCCGCCGTTGCCGCGAATCAGGGCGAATTCGATAGCGGAAACCCGGGCGCCGTGGCCTGGATCAGCGAGGTGCTTTGGCGAGAATTCTATAAACACATTCTGGTCTGCTATCCCCGTGTATCTCGCAGCCGCGCCTTTCGCCCGGAAACGGAGGCAGTACCATGGCGGAACGATCCCGAAGGCCTCGAGGCCTGGCAGCAGGGCCGTACCGGGATACCCATAGTCGATGCTGCGATGCGTCAACTGCTGGCCACAGGCTGGATGCATAATCGCCTGCGCATGATCAGCGCAATGTTTCTGACCAAGAATCTGCTCATCGACTGGCGCGAGGGAGAAAGCTGGTTCATGCGCCACCTGATCGACGGTGACCTGGCATCCAACAACGGTGGTTGGCAGTGGAGTGCTTCGACGGGTACCGACTCGGCGCCCTACTTCCGCGTTTTCAATCCCGTAACCCAGTCCCAGCGGTTTGACCCAGAAGGTGAGTTTATCCGTACCTGGATTCCCGAGTTGCGTGATCTCGATGCCAAGCAGATACATCAACCGCCCGCTGGCGACTTGCTGGGCTCGATCGATTATCCGCGCCCGATAGTCGATCTGGGGGAGTCGCGCAAACGTGCAATTGCCACATTCAAGAGCCTGGGAGAGCAATCATGAGTAGCGATTTTCCGACCCGCTTCGCGCACATATTTGCCAGCCTGGACAAAAGTAACCTGAACCGGGTCAGTGAGATCTATACCCCTGACGTGCATTTCACCGATCCGCTGCATGACGTGCATGGTATCAAGGCCATGGAAACGTACTTCGGAGAGCTCTATGCCAACGTTGATGACCTCCAGTTCGAGTTTCACCAGTGCCTGACAGTCTCCGAGGATCAGGGACTATTACGCTGGACAATGACCTACCGTCATCCACGGCTTTCCGGTGGCGCAGCCATCAGTGTCAACGGTTGCAGTTGCATCTTTTTCCGTGACGATCTCGTATATCGACATATCGACTACTTCGACGCCGGCGCACTGCTTTATGAGCATGTACCACTGCTCGGAAGTGTCATTCGCTGGCTCAAAAGGAGGCTCGCATGAGCAGCAAGAAACGCATCTGGTTGACCGGCGCATCCAGTGGCATTGGTCGCGCTCTCGCAGAAAAGCTGGCAGCGCAAGGTCATTTGCTGGCGCTCAGTGCGCGTAGCGCAGAGCCTCTGGAAGAAATGGCCGCGCGCTTCCCCGGCCAGATACTTGTCGTGGCGGCGGACCTGACCGACGCCGCAGCGGTCAACGCCGTTGGACAGACGATATCCCAGGAATGGGGCGCCCTGGACTGGGCGATACTCAACGCGGGCAACTGTGAATATATCGATGTCGACCAGTTTGAGGCAGCGATGTTCGAACGTGTCATGCGCATCAACGTAGTAGGCACTGCCAACTGCATCGAAGCGGCACTGCCCTTGTTGCGCAATGGCGCAGAACCCCGACTGATCGGTGTGGGTAGCAGCGTGACATTTTGCCCGCTGCCCCGGGCCGAAGCCTACGGAGCATCCAAGGCGGCCGTGCGCTATCTGTTCCAGTCCCTGGAGCTGGATCTGGCTCGCTGGAATATCGGTGTCAGTCTGGTCAGCCCCGGATTTGTTGAAACGCCCCTGACAGCGAACAACGACTTCCCGATGCCCATGCAGGTCACTAGCGATAAGGCTGCCGATACCATCATCAGCGGCATCGAAAAAGGCAAGCGTGAAATCAGCTTTCCTGGCCCGTTTATCGCTGTTTTGAAACTGCTCGGGGCGCTACCCAATGCGTTGCGCTTTGCGCTGACCAAAGGCATGGCCCGTGACGCGGCACAGAGGAACGACTCCTGATGCGTATCGCCATTGTCGGTTCAGGCATCTCCGGGCTGGTATGCGCCAATCTTCTGGGGCGCAGCAACGAAGTCACGGTTTTCGAGGCAGCCGACTGGATCGGCGGCCACACCCATACCGTGGATGTCGAAGTTGCCGGAAGGCAATATGCAGTAGACACCGGCTTTATTGTGTTCAACGATTGGACTTATCCCAATTTCATTAAACTGATGGACCAACTGGGGGTAGGCTCACGCCCTACCGAAATGAGTTTCTCGGTTAACGAGCCCGCCAGCGGTCTCGAATATAACGGTAATAACCTGAACAGCCTGTTTGCCCAGCGGAAAAATCTTATCTCCCCCGGTTTTCTTGGCATGGTACGAGATATCCTGCGCTTCAACCGTCAGGCGGCCGACGATCTGGACATGGGCGCGATCGCAGCCGACATTACGCTGGGTGAGTATTTGCGCCAAAAAGGCTATGGCCAGCGCTTCACCGATCACTACATCATCCCCATGGGTGCTGCTATCTGGTCGATGTCACTGGCTGACATGCTGGCGTTTCCCCTGCAATTTTTTGTGCGTTTTTTCCGCAACCACGGCTTGCTGTCCGTGAGCGACCGACCACAATGGCGTGTAATCAAGGGCGGGTCTCGTTCTTATATCGAACCACTGACAGCGTCCTTCAAGGACTCGATCCACCTGAACTGTCCGGTCACCAGCATCCACCGTGACGATCAGGGGGTGACCGTTGTAAGTCCCCGGGGAGAGGAGCGTTTCGACAAGGTTGTTCTCGCCTGTCATAGCGATCAGGCATTGAAACTGCTGGCGCTTCCGACCGAACAGGAGCAATCGATTCTTGGCGCCATAGGCTATGCCGATAACGATGTGGTGCTGCATACCGACACCCGACTGCTACCCAAACGTAAACTGGCGTGGGCCAGCTGGAATTACCGGCTGGGTAACGATCGTCAGCAACCTGCGGCGGTAACCTACAACATGAATATTTTGCAGGGTATCGAGTCCGAGACCACCTTCTGCGTCAGTCTGAACCAGACCGCAGCAATAGACCCTGACAAGATCTTGCGCCGATTCACCTATGCCCACCCGCAATTCAGCCTCGCAGCTGCCAAAGCACAGGCTCGCTGGGGCGAGCTGGCCGGCGCCAACAATACATTCTTCTGCGGTGCCTATTGGGCCAATGGTTTCCACGAGGATGGCGTAGTCAGCGCGCTACGGGTAACCAACGCGCTGGGCGAAGGACTCGATAATGCTTAACAGCGCCCTGTACAGCGGCATCATCCGCCACCGCCGCCATGCGCCGCGCAAGCACGCCTTTCGCTATCGGATCAGCATGCTGTGGCTGGATCTGCAGGAGCAGTCACAGGTGTTTGGCATGAGCGGATTGTGGTCTGGCAGATGGTGGTCGCCCATGCGATTTCGCGAGCGCGACTACCTGAGCATGCACAGGCGCGAGGGTGAGCAGCTGGCAGATACAGCCCGCCGCCTGGTGAGTGAAGAGCTGAGCCTGACACTTGCCGGGCCGGTGCGAATGCTGACCCAGGTACGCAGTTTCGGCATGCTGTTCAATCCCGTATCGTTCTACTACTGCCACGACAACGACGACCAATTGCGCGCCATCATTGCCGAAGTGTCCAATACTCCATGGCGCGAGCGATTCTGCTATGTCATGGCAACCGACCCCGCTCAGGCCGCCCAGCAGTTCGAACTGAGCAAGGCATTTCATGTGTCACCGTTCCTCCCGCCGGAGCTCAGTTACCGCATGCGCTTTACCCGTCCCGGGGAAACCCTGCTGGTACATATGGAAGACTGGCAGGCCGATAGCCGTCTCTTTGATGCAACCCTGACCCTCAACAGACGGTCCTTGAATCCGAAAATGCTGCGTAACGAAGCCTTGTCTTTCCCCTTCATGGTCGCCAAGACCGTCACGGGTATTTACTGGCAGGCGTTACGTCTGGCTCTCAAACGCATCCCTTTTTTCCATCATCACGCACCGCGGCAAAACACCGTGGGCACTACCGCCGTCCAGGCAAAGGAGCATTACGATGAAGAACACCAGGCCTGACGCAGCCGCCTGCTGTGATTCAAGCAAGCCCGATGTCCGCGAGCGAACCATGGCTCTGATGGGCGATACGCGCAAAATCGACTCGGAAGACAAAACCCGGCGCAACTGGATGGTGAGACTCAGCCGCAGCCTGGTACTGAAGCAACTTGCCGCAATCAACCGGGGCACTATCACCGTCTACGACGGTGAAGAGGTGTTGCAGTTTGGCCAACCCGACACTGATGGCCTGCACGCCGAGATCCACGTACACAACCACGCGGCTTACCCCATGATTGCCTCCAATGGCAGCATCGGTTCCGGCGAGGCTTACATCAACGGTTTCTGGACCACACCAGACCTGACGGCGGTAACCAAAATATTCGTGCGTAACCTCGATGTGCTCGACGGCATGGAAAAGGGTTTGGCGCGTCTTGGCCGGCCTGCGCTCAAGGTACTGCAGTGGCTCAACCGTAATACGCTTTCCGGCGCCCGACGTAATATTCAGGCCCACTATGACCTGGGCAACGATCTGTTCGAGAACTTCCTCGACCCGACCATGATGTATTCCGCGGCCATATTCCCCCCCCAGGGCGATAACCTGGAACAGGCACAGTTACACAAGCTGGAACGCATTTGCCGCAAGCTGGAGCTGAGCGCCGAGGATCACCTGCTGGAAATCGGCACCGGCTGGGGCAGCATGGCCATTTATGCCGCACAGCATTACGGCTGCAAGGTCACCACCACCACTCTTTCCAAGGAGCAGCTGGCCTATGCCAGGGCCAGGGTCGAGGAACTGGGGTTACAGGATCAGGTGACCTTGCTGCTTCAGGATTACCGTGAACTGACCGGGTCTTATGACAAGCTCGTCTCCATCGAGATGGTAGAGGCCGTGGGTCATGAGTACTTCAGAACCTATTTCGAAACCTGCGCCAAATTGCTGAAACCCCATGGCATGATGCTGCTGCAGGCAATCACTATCCGTGACCAGCGATATGAGCAGGCCAAGGGCAGCGTCGATTTCATCCAGCGCTATATCTTTCCCGGCGGATCATTGCCCTCAGTTAGCCTGATTGGCGAACTGACACGCAAGCACACAGACTTGTCGATGCTGCATCTCGAAGACATTGGTACGCACTACGCCAGAACACTGCGTTACTGGCACGAGAACCTGAAGACTGCTCGCAGTCATCTGGAACAGCTGGGCTACGATGATTACTTCTTCCGGTTATGGGAGTTCTATCTGTGCTACTGCGAGGGAGGCTTCATGGAAAGATCCATCGGCACGGCGCAGATCCTCCTGACCAAACCGGAGGCCCGCCCTCAGTTGAACCTGTTCAGCCTTGGAGCCTGACATGCCGGAAAAAACGCCCCTGATCAAACTGGTCGCCAACGCGGTGATGTTTCAGATCGGCTGGTTTGCTTGTGTTCTGGGCGAAACAGGACCCTGGCTTTTGGTACCAGCGGCAATCCTGTGCATCCACTTTTTCTGGATCAGCTCATGGGCTGCCGAAGGCAAACTGGTGGTGACCGTTGTACTTGCCGGCGCTGCAGTCGATTCGTTCCTGATGCAGGTAGGCGTATTCGAATTCCCCGGGGATTCAAAATTGGTGCCCCTGTGGCTGGCAGCACTCTGGGCAATGCTGGCTATTACCCTGAACCACTGTCTCGCCTGGACTGCTCGCCCCGTGTGGCTCGCCTGCATACTAGGCGCAGTGTCTGGCCCAATATCCTATTTCGCGGGCGCCGCTTTGGCGGAAGTCAAACTTCCGCTGGAGCAGTTCTGGACCTTTCTGATATTGGCGGCGGTATGGGCTGTTGTTTACCCGCTGATGCACGGCTTTGCACACATTTACCGCCAGCAGTTTCTGATCAAACGAATGGCCCAGAAAAGTTGAGCGGCAGCTTCCAGCAGGGGGAGCTGCGCAGCTCGGACTTCTTCAGATAGCCATACGGTAGTAGAGCGCAACCTTGTTGATACCCTGATTGGGTTGCTTCAGTCCGGCGTTGGAATAGTGATACAGACGAATACCCGTCTGGGATCCGGAATCAAACCTGAGTCCGGCACCAATCAGGTCCTCGAACTGGAAAGCCGAGCCCAGGTCCCGGCCTGCTTCCTTGAACTCGGTCTCGGAAAATACCGCAGCGCCAATACCCGCCTCGATGAAGGGAATGGGGCCGGCGCCCTGACCGAAGCGCAACTGAAATACCGGTGTTATGGAGGCGGAAGTCGCATTCTCACCACCCCAGCGGGTAATACCGGCATCCCAATAACCCTCGAGCTGGACGCTACCCGAATCGCTCGTCCAGATTGGTTTGCCGAAGTCGAATTGCATACCCAAGCGATAAACCATTTCCGAGCCGGAGGTCTGACCAAGCTCAGCGGTTAATCCCTTCTCAGCAAATGCCGGTTGAAAAGCCATTACGCCCAGCATTGCCGAGCCAACCCACAGACTGCATTTTTTCATTTTCTATTCCTGGATAGTTATTCCTGGATACTTCTCAAGTATTCCACAAGAGTGCCCGTAACAGTGGGCTACAAGACTTTGGCACCTCCGAACGGCAACAGTTCCACACTACCCAACTCACCCCAGAGCGTGGGCAATACGCAGCTCAGCGCCTGCGGATCACCACTGGACCAGAACTGACAGGGTCGCGCCGGGCCAGCAGAGATCATATCCAATGTAACCAGACGAGACTGTAGCTGCCTGGCTACCGCCGCACCCGTATCAATCAGGGTTATCCCGGGCGCCAGCAGCGACTGCAATGCTGGCCGAACAAAGGGGTAATGGGTGCATCCAAGGATGATTGTGTCGCAACCGGCGGACAACAGAGGCTGAGTAAACGTCTGCAAAAGAGCGCGTACGCGAGGACTATCCAGTTCCCCTTGCTCGATATACTCAACAAGTCCCGGGCACGGCTGGGTTATCACCTTGACCGAGCCAGCGAACCGATCAAGCAGTGCAGCGAAACGGGCGCTTTGCAGTGTCCCGGTAGTTGCCAGCACACCCACGATACCCGTGCGGGTAGCCTGGGCCGCGGGCTTCACAGCAGGCTCCATACCAATAATCGGCAGATCGTAAATCTCACGCAGATCGGCCACGGCCGCTGCCGTCGCCGTATTGCAGGCGACCACCAGGGCCTTGGCGCCCTGTTGCAACAGAAACCTCGCAATGCTTCGGCTACGCTCGCGTATCTGCTCCGGGCTTTTCTCGCCGTAGGGTACGTGTCCGCTGTCGGCCACATACATCAGGGATTCATTTGGCAAGGCCTGTCGGATCTCCCGCAGCACTGATAGCCCGCCCACTCCTGAATCGAATACTCCAATTGGCGCGCTGTTCATGAATTATTCCGCCACCAACCCACAACAACTGCATGCGGGGTCCCTGCGCACTCGCATCTCACGAAAACGACTGCCAAGCGCATCCACCAGAAGCAGGCGCCCGATCAGGGGCTCGCCAAAACCGGCCAGAAGCTTTAGCGCTTCCAGCGCCTGTAGACTGCCGATTACACCCACTAGTGGCCCCACCACGCCGGCTTCACTACAGCTCAATGCCGTTTCCTCGCCACTTCCGTACAGACATTGGTAGCAGGGACTGTCTTCGCGACGGGAGTCGAACACACTGAGCTGGCCCTCGAGCCTTATCGCGGCACCTGATACCAATGGTCGGCGCTGGGCAACACAGGCTGCATTCACTGCCTGGCGCGTGGCAAAGTTGTCACAGCAGTCGACCACCAGGTCGACACTCGACACTGCGTCGACCAGATCCTGTCCGGCCAGGGACTGCTCGATCAGAACGGTTTCAACCCCGGGATTGAGAGCTTTCACGCTATGCGCGGCCGATGAGACCTTTGCCTGGCCGACATTATCAGTCTGGTGGATGATCTGACGTTGCAGGTTGGTCAGATCCACATGATCATGATCGGCCAGTACCAGAGTGCCGACGCCCGCAGCTGCAAGATACATCGCAACGGGTGCGCCCAGGCCGCCCAAACCGACGATCAGCACTCGACTCTGGAGCAGACGCTGCTGTCCTTCGATGTCAATCTGAGCCAGTAATATCTGCCGGCTGTAGCGAAGCAGCTGCAGATCATCCACGCCACTGCCCTCCACTGATGCGGTACTGACCACCCAGATCCTGCCAGGAGCGGGTCAGCTGAAAACCGCGATCAACGAGCAGGGCTACAACCGCGTCGGCCTGCTGCCAGCCATGTTCGAGCAACAGCCAGCCATCTGTGTGCAGATAATCGGGGGCCTGAGAAACGATATGCCGGATGGCGTCCAATCCATCGGCGCCGCTAACCAGCGCAGTGGCGGGCTCGTAGCGCACATCACCACATCGCAGATGCGGATCGTCGGCGCTGATGTAGGGCGGGTTGGATACAACAAGATCGAAAGACTCATGTTCCAGCGCGGCAAACCAGTCGCTGGTTTTGAGCTGAACGTTCTCCAGGCCCAGACGCTTGCGATTGACTTCGGCCAGTTCGACAGCAGCTGGCACAAGGTCGGTTGCCATGATGCTCCAGTAGCGTCGCTCACTTGCTAGCGCCAGCGCGACAGCGCCCGTACCCGTACCCATATCCAGTACACGCGCCCTGCCAAGCGGCCCCAGCTCCAGGGCCAGCTCCACCAGGCGCTCGGTATCAGGTCGCGGAATCAGCGTGGCGTCGCTGACTTGCAAATCCAGACTCCAGAAACCCTGCGCGCCCAGCAGGTAGGCTACGGGTTCACCGGCCCGGCGGCGCTCTATCAGTCCCTGAAACAGCTCGAGACGTTGAGGGTCGAGTACATATTCGGGCCAGGTATGTAAAAAGCTGCGCGGCTTGCGCAGCACGTGCGCCAATATCAGCTCGGCGTCCAGGGCTGCGGTGGGTGAGTCAGGCAGATCAGCATCTGCCAGCAACTGCGCCAGGGTTTGCATCAAACGTGTTCCAGGGCCGCCAGTTGGTCCGCCTGATATTCGCGCAGCAGCGGATCAATCACCTGATCCAGATTGCCCTGCACGACATCATCCAGACTGTAGAGCGTGAGATTGATACGGTGATCGGTCACTCTGCCCTGGGGAAAATTGTAGGTGCGTATGCGCTCGGAGCGATCGCCGGAGCCAACCAGAGACCGCCGCGTATCAGACATTTCCTTTTCCTGCGCTTCTCGCTGCAGATTATCCAGCCGAGCCTGCAGCAGGCTCATCGCGCGAGCCCGGTTCTTGTGCTGGGATCGTTCTTCCTGACACTCAACCACTATCCCGGTGGGCAGGTGAGTCAGGCGAATGGCCGAATCGGTCTTGTTCACGTGCTGACCACCAGCGCCCGAGGAGCGATAGGTATCGACCCGCAGATCGCCAGCATTGATTTCTATCTGAGCCTGCTCATCGAGTTCCGGCATGATTGCAACGGTGCAGGCAGACGTATGGATGCGCCCCTGGGATTCGGTTTCCGGTACGCGCTGCACCCGATGCGCGCCTGACTCGAACTTGAGTTTGGAGTAAACGTTCTGCCCCTCGACCCGGGCAATCACTTCCTTGAAGCCACCATGTTCCCCGCCGCTCTCCGAGAGAATCTCGATACGCCAGCCCTGACGCTCGGCATATTTGCCATACATGCGGAACAGGTCTCCGGCGAAGATCGCCGCCTCATCGCCACCAGTGCCAGCACGTACCTCGAGAAAAACGTTGCGCTCGTCGTTGGGATCTTTGGGTAGCAATAAAAAGTTCAGCTGCTCTTCCAGCGCCTCGAGCCTGGCCTCGCACTGGGCCGCGTCTTCTTCTGCCATCTCGCGCAGATCGGGGTCGGCATCCTTGAGCAGACTGCGCGCCTCATCAAGATCGGCGCGTACCTTCTGCCAATCGATATAGCACGCGATGGTCGCATCCAGCTCGGCATACTCCTTGGAGTAGGCCCTGAAGCGTTTCTGATCGCTGATGACCTCGGCATCACTGAGTAACGCCGAGAGCTCCTCGAAACGCTCCTGCATGATGTCCAGGCGGTTCAACAGGGAAGCTTTCATGGTTCGCCTTGTATGGTGGTAACGTCGTCGAGCGCAAAGAGTTCCTGAGCCAGCGCCAGTGCCTCGGCACGGCCTTCGGCGGTCATCTGCTTGAGCTGGACGCTGGGATCGTGGAGCAGTTTATTGGTCAGCGCCCTGGCCATTTCGACCATGACCACCGCAGGATCGGCACCACGATCAAGTCGCGCCTGCGCTTTTGCAAGTTCCTGGTCTCTGAGAGATTCGGCCTTTAACCGGTAACGGCGCAGCACGTCCACCGCAGCCAGGGCCCGCAAGCGCTGCATGAATTCGGCGGTACCCAGAACAATCATGCGTTCCGCTGCCTCGGCGGCATCCTGGCGTGACCGCATGTTGTCTTCAATCACTTCGTGCAGATCGTCCACCGAATACAGGTAGACATCGGCCAACTCTCCTACTTCCGGTTCGATATCCCGCGGTACGGCAATATCGACCATGAACATGGGTTTGCGCCGCCGCTGCTTGAGCGCCCGCTCCACGGCTCCCTTGCCGAGGATCGGCAAGGGACTGGCGGTAGAACTGATGACAATATCGCACTGCGACAGAAAATCCGGTATCTGGTTGAGCACGATCGCCTGCCCACCCAATGGACCGCTGAGCAGTTCGGCACGCTCCAGCGTGCGGTTGGCGACAATAATCTTTCCTACACCCTGTTCGAACAGGTGCCTTGCCACCAGCGCGATAGTTTCACCGGCACCGATCAGCAAGGCCGTACTGCGGCGCAGATCGGAAAAGATCTGTTTGGCCAGGCTGACAGAGGCAAAGGCAACTGAAACCGGGTTCTCTCCGATGGCCGTGTCAGTGCGCACCTGTTTCGCGGTATTGAACGTGCTCTGGAAAAGCCGGTCCAGATAAGGTCCGAGCGTTCCGGCGCTGCGCGCAGACTGCCAGGCATCCTTCATCTGCCCGAAAATCTGCGGTTCGCCCAGCACCATGGAATCCAGCCCTGCAGCCACCCGCATCATGTGGGACACGGCATGCTCATCGCTGTGCTGATAGCTACAGGCCCGCAATTGCTCGACGGGCATACGATGGAATGCGGCGAACCAGGCAATAATGCAGTCAGGATCGAGATGATCCTGGGAACAATAGATCTCGGTGCGATTACAGGTCGATAAGATGGCTACTTCCTGGGTGCCCGTTTCGTCGCGCAGGCGCTGCAGCGCTCCGGTCAATTGCTCGGGGCCGAATGCCAGCCGCTCGCGCACATCGACTGCGGCGGTTCTGTGATTAATCCCGAATGCGAGAAAGCCCATGGTGTCCTGTTTATCTGAACATAGCGCGCAATTGTCCTATGTATGACAGTGCCGATCAATTCCCTTGACCCTGTGGGTTTGCAACAGATCCTGTGTCATGATGATTATCTTGACGAACACCATCAGAGTCCCCATGAGCGCAACCACCAAGGCTGTATTTCTCCGACTGCCAATGCCCTGCGTACTGGCCCTGACTCTCGTGCTGGCCGGATGCGCCGTTACGCAGCGCGAATCAGCGCCGCCACCAAGTGCAGCGCCCCCCACTGTCGAAAAAGCCGAAGAACCTGAGGTGTACGGCCAATTTACCCGTGACACCCTCTTCGACCTGATGGTCGCGGAAATTGCAGGCCAGCGGAACAGATACGATATTGCCCTCGACAACTATCTGCAGCAGGCACACAAGACCCGGGATGCAGGCGTAGTCGAGCGCGCAATGCGCGTAGCCGAGTTCCTTGGCGCCCATCCGCCGGCTCTGGAAATGGCGATACTCTGGACCGAGGTCGATCCCGACAACCCCGAGGCCTTCCGTGCTGCAGCTCTGCACCAAGCCAGGGCCGGCCAGCATGAGCGTGCCATGTATTCCATGCAACAGGTTCTGGATATGCATGGCGAAACTCATTTTGACTTTCTTGCCCTTGCCGCAGCGCAAACCGATGAACCCACACGCGCAGCCATGCTTGAAAGCATTAGCCAGCTTCTGGAAAAGAACCCGCAGAACGCCCAACTGGTGTTTGCCAAGGCCCTGCTGTTGCAACAAAGCGGTGATGACGACGCTGCACTGGCGGTACTCGATCAGCATCCGCAAGCCGCCGCTGTTGCGCCTGCATTAATGCTACAAGCGCGCGTGCTGGCTGGACGAGGCCAAGATCAGGATGCTATCGGTATATTGCAAGAGGGGCTGATCGCGCACCCCGGCGACACACGGATGCGCCTGCTGCTCGCCCGCCTGCTGGTTTCCACGGGTGACCTGGAAGCCGCCAGCAGTCAATTTTCTACCTTGATCAAACAGAACCCCGGTGACAGCGACCTGCTTTTGTCATTGGCTCTGGTTCATCTGGAAAACAACCAGTTTGCACAGGCCGCCCGGGATCTCGAGCAACTCATCGAAATAGAACCTGAGAACAATACCGCCCTGTACCACCTGGGCATTGCCTATCGCGAGCTGGAACGCAACGAAGCGGCTCTGCGGGTCTGGCTTCAGGTACAGTCTGGACGCGAGTATCTCGGCTCTCGTCTGCAGGTTAGTCAACTACTGGCAGAGCAGGGCAAGTATGAAGAACTGGGGCAAACCATGCTCGCCGAGCGGGCCTCCAATCCCGACCTGGCGCTGCAACTCTATCTGATCGAGATCGAGACGCTGGCCGACCATGCGCCGGAAATCGCCCGTTTACGTGTCGATCAGGCCCTTGAAGCCTTCAAGCTCGATACCAATCTTCTCTATGCCCGCGCAATGTTGGCCGAGGACGCTGGAGACGTCGCCGCAATGGAACAGGATTTACGGCGCATCCTGCAGAACGACCCAGACAACGCCATGGTATTGAACGCACTGGGTTACACCCTGGCTGATCGCAATGAAAAGCTGGATGAAGCGCTACAGCTGATTGAGCGAGCCGCAGCACTGGAGCCTGATGATCCGGCCATCACCGACAGCCTTGGCTGGGTGCACTATCGACTGGGCAACCTCGATCTGGCCGAAACCTATTTGAGAAAAGCCTATGAGGTGTACCCTGACGACGAGGTTGCCGCCCACCTGGGAGAGGTTTTATGGGTACGCGGCAAACACAGGGAAGCCCGTCGGATCTGGGATGAAGCATTGCAGAACGACCCGCAAAGCCAGCTCATCCGCTCAACTCGCCAACGTCTGGAAGCCAACTGATTTATGTATTTGCTGCGCCCCCTCCTCCTGATTTTTCTGAGCACCGTGCTGGCTGCCTGTAGCAACCTTCACCAGCGTGAAACACTTGATTTCGGCGGCGATGGCGCTGCCTGGCAGGCTCATCGCGCCACGGTCTTACCGATACAGAGCTGGACCCTGCAGGGCAAGATAGGGCTACGCTCACCGGAGGAATCGGGCAGCGGCACTCTGACCTGGCTACAACGGCAAGATGCCTATGACATTCGCATTTCAGGCCCACTGGGCCGAGGAGCCACTCGACTGCAGGGCAACCAACTGGGCGTCACGCTCGACATGGCCGGCCAACCAACTCTCCAGGCAGGCTCTGCCGAGGAGCTTCTGGAACAGCAAACCGGCTGGCGTCTGCCGGTAGAACACCTGACCTGGTGGGTACGTGGACTACCCGCACCCGACAGTGCCAGCCGTCTGCAACTTGATCAGCAGAGCCGCCTAGCACGTCTGGCCCAGGCTGGCTGGACCGTGGAATATAGTCGGTACCAGGAGGTCGGTGGACTGCAATTACCCCAGCGCTTGCAGATGTCGGCCGGAGATATATTGCTGACCATGGTCATTACCCAATGGGATCTGCCAGCCCAGCCATGAAACCGCTGCAATCGCCTGCTTCAGACTCTTTCATCAGCCAGTTGAGCCTGCCGGCGCCGGCCAAGCTCAACCTGTTCCTGCACGTTACCGGGCGGCGACCGGACGGCTATCACAGCCTGCAAACGGTATTTCTGTTCATCGACAGGTGCGACACCCTGCATTTCGGTCCCAGGGAGGATGGCAAACTTGTCCTGCACAGTTCACTGCCGGGTGTCGCTGCAGAGGACAATCTTATTATCCGCGCCGCACGCCTGCTCCAACAGGCAAGCGGTTGCAGCCTGGGCGCAGATATCGGCCTCGACAAGAATCTACCTATGGGTGGCGGTATTGGCGGTGGCAGCTCTGACGCCGCGACCACGCTTCTTGGCCTCAACCATCTTTGGCAAACCGGGCTGACTCTTGAGCAGCTGGCTGGTCTGGGCCTATCCCTGGGCGCCGACGTCCCGGTATTCGTGCTCGGCAGGGCCGCCTGGGCGGAAGGGGTCGGCGAGATATTGACTCCGGTAGCTCTGGAGGAACCCTGGTATGTCGTCGCCGTACCCGATTGCCAGGTGAGTACAGCACAGATTTTTTCCGATGAGAGGTTGACGCGTGACACCCAGCCCATTACATTAGCGGCCTTCCGTGATGGCGGCGGTCATAATGATTGTCTACCAGTAGCGGAAGCGTGTTATCCAGAAATACGTAACACGTTGATCTTGCTAAACAATTATTGTGAGGCTAAGATGACAGGAACTGGCAGTTGTGTGTTTGGGGCCTTCCCAAACGAACGCGAAGCTGATAAAGTTCGCGCCCGGTTGCCAGCCACTCTGCAAACCTTTGTTGCACGCGGTTGTAACGTTTCACCGTTACATCAGGCGCTCTTCAAAGCGGCGTAAAAAGGATGCAACCGAGCATCCGGACAGTTGTTACAGGGGCGTAGCCAAGCGGTAAGGCAGCGGGTTTTGATCCCGCCATGCGTTGGTTCGAATCCAGCCGCCCCTGCCATTTTCTCCGGCAGCAATCATTACACCTTGAATCCGGTTGTGACTGGATCGAGTGCTTTAATGCATCCGACCTGCCAACGGTTTCAATCGCACCGACCACTACCCAGATAAGGTAATGCAGCGTGTCCAAGATGATGGTTTTCGCGGGGAACGCCAACCCCGATCTGGCACGACGCGTCGTGCGTCAATTGCACATTCCCCTGGGCGACGCTTCCGTCGGCCGGTTCAGCGATGGTGAAGTCACCGTCGAGCTGAATGAGAACGTGCGAGGCAAGGATGTATTCATCATCCAGCCAACCTGCGCTCCGACAAACGATAATCTGATGGAGCTGGTGATCATGGCCGATGCGCTGCGCCGCTCCTCGGCAGCGCGTATCACCGCGGTGATGCCCTACTTCGGCTACGCCCGTCAGGACCGTCGTCCGCGCTCGGCCCGCGTTTCCATAAGCGCCAAGGTATGCGCCGACATGCTCGACACCGTCGGTGTTGATCGCGTTCTTACTGTTGATCTGCACGCTGATCAGATCCAGGGCTTTTTCGATATCCCAGTCGATAACATCTACGGCTCGCCTGTTCTGGTCGACGACCTGATTGCCCAGCGGCACGACAACCTGATGATCGTTTCTCCGGACATCGGCGGCGTAGTCCGGGCCCGTGCGGTAGCCAAGCAGTTGAGCGTCGATCTGGCGATTATTGACAAGCGTCGGCCCAAAGCCAACCAGTCTGAAGTCATGCACATCATCGGTGACGTAGAAGGTCGTAACTGTATTCTTATCGACGACATGGTCGATACCGCGGGCACGCTGTGCCATGCCGCGTCCGCACTGAAAGACCACGGCGCTGCGAAAGTCTTTGCCTATGCCACACACCCGGTGCTGTCCGGCAAGGCAATCGAGAACATTACCAACTCCAAGCTCGACGAGCTGGTGGTCACCAACACCATCCCGCTTTCAGGTCCGGCTACCGCCTGTGACCGTATACGTCAATTGGACATGGCGCCGATTATCGCCGAGGCGATGCGTCGCATCAGCAACGAAGAATCCATTAGCGCCATGTTCCGTTAGGAACAGGGCACTGGGTAAGCATCCCGGCTGATGACAGCCGGGTTTATATCAATCATCCGATGCGCTGGTCGCAAGTGCCCGGATGTTCAGCGAGGAGACTAACTATGGTCGACTTCACATTAAGAGCGATAGCGCGTGACGATTTGGGGAAAGGTGCGAGCCGCCGCCTGCGTCGTAACGCAGATATGGCACCGGCAATCATCTATGGTGGTTCCAAAGAGCCGCAAAGCGTTTCCCTGGAAGCCCGCGAACTGAAAAAGGCCTTGGAAAACGAAGCCTTCTTCTCGCACATCATCAAGCTTGATGTTGACGGCAAGAACCAGAACGTACTGCTCAAGGCACTGCAGCGTCATCCGGCTAAGGGTCACGTAATGCACGCCGATCTGCTGCGCGTTGTCGCAGGTCACGAAGTAACCGTTCTGGTACCACTGCACTTCATCAACGAGAAGACCAGCGTTGGCGTCAAGCAGGGTGGCGGCATCGTCTCCCACACCATGACGGAAGTTGAAGTTCACTGCCTGCCCAAGGATCTGCCCGAGTTTATCGAAGTGGACATGGCAGAAGTCGAGCTCAACGGTACTGTTCACCTGTCGGATCTGAAACTGCCCAAGGGTGTGAGCCTCACCGCTCTGTCCCAGGGAGCAGACCACGATCTGCCGGTTGCCAACATTCACGCTCCTCGCGTAGCTGTTGAGGAAGATGAAGCTGGCGAAGAAGCTTCGAAGGATGAAGGCGAGGAATCAGCGGAGTAATTGACCGCTGAGACCCATAAGGGGCGCCCCGTTGTGACGCAGGGAATCAAGTTGATCGTCGGTCTGGGTAACCCTGGACCTGAATATGAACTGACCCGTCACAACGCGGGCGCCCTTTTTGTTGCCCGTCTGGCAGACAAGCACAATGTGCAGCTACGCCAGGAGAGCAAGTTTTTTGGACTGACTGGCCGCTTTACTCTGGATGGCCAGGATGTCCGACTACTGATTCCCACCACATTCATGAACCGCAGTGGTCAGGCTGTTGCCGCACTGGCCGGTTTTTACCGTATTGAACCGCAAGAAATTCTGGTAGCCCACGACGAACTCGACCTTCCACCAGGCGTCGTCAAGTGCAAACAGGGTGGTGGTACCGGCGGACATAACGGTTTGAAAGACATACTTGCCCGTATGGGCAATCAGAATACCTTTTATCGCTTGCGACTTGGCATTGGCCACCCCGGCCACAGCTCGCAGGTGACCGGCTTTGTACTGGGCCGTGCGCCCAAGGCCGAACAGGAAGCCCTGGAAGCCTGCGTTGATGAAGCCATCCGCGAACTTCCCGGCATTATTAGTGGCGACTGGACCAAGGTCATGCAGCGCCTGCACAGTTTCAAAGTCTGATTACACTATTCGCCGCCGTGCGGCAGAGGACACCAGTATGGGATTCAATTGCGGTATCGTCGGTCTGCCCAACGTCGGCAAGTCCACCCTGTTCAATGCTCTGACCAAATCAGGCATCGCGGCAGAAAACTTTCCCTTCTGCACCATCGAGCCTAACAGCGGCATCGTCCCCATGCCCGATCCGCGCCTGGACGCCCTGGCAGCTATCGTCAAGCCACAGAAGACTCTGCCTACCACAATGGAGTTCGTTGATATCGCCGGCCTGGTAGCGGGCGCCTCCAAGGGCGAAGGGCTGGGTAACAAGTTCCTCGCCAACATACGCGAGACCGATGCCATCGCCCACGTGGTGCGCTGCTTCGAAGACGAGAACGTGATCCATGTATCCAACAGTGTTGATCCCAAGCGCGATATCGAAATCATCGACCTGGAACTGATCTTTGCTGACCTGGATAGCTGCGAAAAGCAGCTCTACAAGGTTACCCGCAACGCCAAGGGCGGCGACAAGGAAGCCGTGGCGCAGAAGAGCCTGCTGGAAAAGCTGATCCCGCATTTCAGCGAAGGCAAGCCGGCGCGCTCCTTGATCAAGAGTCTGAGCCCTGAAGAAAAGCAGTTGATCAAGAGCTTTCACCTGCTGACCAGCAAGCCGGTCATGTACATTGCCAACGTGTCTGAAGACGGCTTCGAAAACAACCCGCACCTGGATGTGGTCAATGCCATTGCTGCAGAGGAAGGTGCGCTTGTGGTGCCCGTCTGCAACAAGATCGAAGCCGAGATAGCCGAACTCGACGATGGCGAAGAAAAGGACATGTTCCTTGAGTCGCTGGGACTTGAAGAGCCGGGTCTCAATCGAGTGATCCGGGCTGGCTACAGCTTGCTCGACCTGCAGACCTATTTCACCGCCGGCGTCAAAGAAGTACGCGCCTGGACTGTCAAGGTCGGCGCTACCGCGCCCCAGTCTGCGGCCGCTATTCATACCGACTTCGAGAAGGGCTTTATCCGAGCCGAAGTCATCGCCTATGACGACTTTATTCAGTACAACGGCGAAGCCGGCGCTAAAGAAGCTGGAAAATGGCGTTTGGAAGGCAAGGAATATATCGTCAAGGATGGCGACGTGATGCATTTCCGCTTCAACGTCTGAGTTTTTCAGAAGCGAATCGCTCCCCCGCCTGCCATTGCAGTCGGGGGATTTTTTTGCCCGACGCTAACGCTTCAGAACTTAAAGGCGCAGAAACACAACAGCCGTTTCCCTTCCCTTTTCCTCGTTTTCGCTACCCATCAGCCTGAAGGCAGTGGACCTTGAACCTCAGTTGGAAACCACCATGTCCCACGGCTGGTTCATCGCCCTGGCCTTCGAGATCAGCGACTTCGGGGCGTTTGACGATATATTCGGCAAATACCCAGCAGGCAGCTGTACTGGCACTGCCCGCAGCCCATGCCATACTGGAGGGGAAATCCACCGGGTACCTCTGATCCAATGTCAAAACGCAACAAGTCTCTGGCCATCGGTTTACTGTCGGCCATGTTCGTATATTGCCTGCTGGGCTTTCTGCTGCTGCCGGGCCTCGCGCTACACCTGATAAACAGTCAGCTGGAGCAGCGTGTCAACGTACCCGCACAGCTGGACAGTCTGGAGTTCAACCCTTTTAGCCTGGAGCTTACCCTGGGCCGGTTGGAAATAGGCGAACCTGAAGATCCCGTCCTGAGCTTCCAGCGGCTGTACGTCAACCTGCAAATCAGCAGCCTGTGGAGTGACGCGCTGGAGCTTGAGAGCCTGACTATTGAGCGGGCCAGAGTGGCGGCCACACTCCAGGAGTCTGGCGCGCTGAATCTGGCTCAACTACTCAATACACCTGATCAAACGCAGGATCCTGCCGGGAACGAAGCCGCAGCGCCCTTTCCCCTGCGCATCGCCCAGCTAAAGCTGGTTGAAAGCCGCCTACGCTTTAGGGATGAGCAGCCGACGACGGCGGTACAAGCCAACCTCGAACAGATCAATCTTGAAGCCCAGCAATTCAGCACGCTACCCGGAGAGCGCGCAGAACTGAGTCTGCGGGCTGAAGGACCGTCGAGCTCGCAACTTAGGCTTCAGGCTAATATGGCGATAGCGCCACTCAGCTCCGCCGGCACACTCAGCATTGACGGGCTGCCGCTTTCGCCCTTCTGGCCCTACGTACGAGATATCGTCGAACTCAGACTTCAGGACGGCGTGCTCAGCACCCGCTTCGATTATCAGATGGACCTGGCGGAAGACCTCAGCCTGAATCTCGATAAAGCCAGCGCTACCCTGTCGTCATTCGGTATTACTTCACCCCAGGGCGATCCTCTGGCAAACCTGGCCCAACTGCATATTGATGGAGTCTCACTGGATCTGGCGGAGCGCTCCGTGCGTATGGGCTCTATTCGCAGTCGCGAGTTGGAAGCCTGGATAAGCCGGGCAGAAGACGGCCAGCTCAACTGGCAAGCGCTACTTCCCGCCGCGCCGGACAACGCTCAACCGCAAGCAGGCGCTAGCTGGCGCATCCGCCTGCCCGATGTTCAATTACGTGATTACCGTGTGAATCTCACCGACAAACAACCGGACAAACCAGTCGACCTGACGTTGAGCTCACTGGACGTGGAGCTGACCGGCTTTGACAGTGCTAGTGATGATCCCTTTGACCTGAGCCTCGAAACGCAGATCAATGACGCAGGTCGCATCGCCGCCAAAGGCCAGGCCAGGCTTGACCCGGTCAGCCTGGATCTGCAGGTCACTGCCCAGGATCTAGATGTAAAACTGGCCCAGGCTTACCTGGATCCTTTCATTCGGATAAGTGTTCGCGATGGCAGGCTCAGCTCCACGGCCCACGTCCAGCTTGAGTCAATCGATCCGCTGGCACTCAGTATCGAAGCCGAAGCTGAGCTTTACGATCTGCATATAGTCGATTCCGTAGAAAATCGGGATCTAGTCCGGTGGGAGCGTCTCAGCCTTGACGGCATCGTCTACCGCGATAACGGTCTGGCAGTGGAGCACGCGCAACTACTGAAACCCTACGCGCGCATCATCATCAACCAGGACCTGTCCACGAACCTCGGCAACCTTGTCATCGAGCAACCCGACGCTGGTGACCAGACCGAGCGCGCTCCTATGGGCATTCGCATCGGCGCCATAGGCATCGAACAGGGCTCCTTGAACTTCGCTGATTTCAGTCTCCAGCCCAATGTTGCACTCACGCTGGAAGAGCTGAGTGGCCGAATCGGTACATTGGACAGCCAGAACGCCGATCCCGCAGAACTGAATCTGAGCGGACAGGTTGACCGCTACGCCCCGGTCAAGGTGTCGGGCACACTGACGCCCTTCGACCCTCTCAACAGTCTGGATATAGAAGCCAGCTTCAAGGATATCGAGCTCACCACATTGAGTCCCTACGCCCGCAAATTTGCCGGCTATCGCATTCGTAAGGGACGACTCGATCTGGATCTGCACTACCGTATCAACGCTGGCAGGCTCGAGGCGGATAACCAGGTGCTTCTGCGCGATCTGCAACTGGGCGAACGGGTCGATAGTCCCAATGCTGTGGATTTGCCCGTACGGCTGGCAGTAGCCTTATTGAAAGATGGCAAGGGGAATATCAACATCACCCTGCCGGTGCAGGGGGATCTGAGAAATCCCGACTTCGATATCATGCCGGTGATCTGGCAAAGCCTCGGCAACCTGCTCTCACGGGCAGCCACCGCGCCGTTCCGCTTTATCGCCAATCTGGTTGGCGACAACAACGATGATCTCAGCCAGGTACTATTTTCCCCCGGAGCAGCAGAACTGGACGCACGGGCCAGACAGCAGCTAGATACTCTGGCCAGCGCCCTGAAGGAGCGCCCAACGCTGCGCCTGGAGGTCGAAGGCATGAGCTCTTCCGCAGAGGACGGCCATCTAGTGGCACAACAACGTCTGGACCGGGAGCTGAGCCTCCGCTGGAAGAAAATCGTGGACCAGGGACAAGCCGGCCCCTCTGACGCCCAGGCCGGCGTGCCAGATGAAGAAATCTCCAGGCTGCTGGCGGGCATATACCAGGAACGACTGAAGCAGGAGGTCCCCGACGAGTGGTCTGGACTGAGCGCCGAGGCGCGGAATGAGCGCGTGCGCGATGCCATCCTCGAGACCTGGGTGGGCAGCGAAGCCTTACTCAGACGCCTGGCGCAGGAGCGCAATGAAAGCATCAAGGCCTACCTTGTCGACAAGGCTGGCCTCTCGGCTCAACGCGTGCAACTTCTGGACGTCGGTGTCGAAGCCATCGCCGAAAACGGTGGAGTACCCACAACCCTGCACCTGGGCGTCGAATAGGCGTCCGGGACAACTCACTGCTCGAAAGTTAACCGGTTGATAAGAAAGGTAAATAAATCGCGCGGAGTGCTTGACTTTAGAACCGCGCAACTGAATAATGCGCAGCCTCGGATGGCTACATAGCTCAGTTGGTTAGAGCACAGCA